>NZ_MEBP01000020.1:0-12639 GCF_001722075.1 Salinivibrio sp. SS2
ATCGATTTTGGCTCAGCGTAGACGCATGGATGACCTTCTCTGTCAGCGACATACGCAAGAACCAACGATAAGCAACGTTGACTTCAATTTCTTTAACAAGCTGGCGCTCGCTTTTGATGCCGAAGAGATAGCCAAGCAGGATGATTTTAAATAAGCGAACGGGGTCAACGGGTGGACGGCCATTATCTTTGCAATAAAGGTGAGCGACTTCATCTCGAATAAACTCGAAGTCGATGGCGCGGTCGATTTTACGAACAAGATGGTCTTTGGGAACAAGTTGTTCCATCGTCACCATTTCAAGTTCATATTGGTGTGGAGAAGGTTCTTGAAGCATACCGGAGCATCCCTATTGCAACACTCCTATTAGATCAAAGGTCTAGCTCGAAAGCTAGACCTTTGTCAGCAGTCTGAAGCCCACATCGTGGGCTTTTTGCGTGATACGGTCCCGCCGCCGATGAGCCCTGAAAGGTAATACGTCGGTGCTTACAGACTTCTCCTGCATTCAACTAGAGCGCAGCGATGCTGCAAATCATGACCATTGAAACTATCGATATTTAACTAATTATTGGTGATAAAGACCATCAATGCAGTTTATAAGTGGTTTTTCGTGCTGTTTGATGATGATATAGAAATACATTATGATGAAAAGTGTAACTTAAAGTTACACTTGTAACTTTGCTGTGAGGAGGGCTTGCAGCTTACATACACACATCAATGGAGATGATTTCATGAGAATCGCCCGATACTGCAATATTGCTGTCGCCACAGCGTTCACCAGCCTAGCATTCATGACATCGGGTCATGCGGTTGCGCAAGATGGCGCTGGCTGTGAACAGGCTGAATATGCAATGGGGCTTCGTTATCAGCAGCAATCCGCAGAAGTGATTGCGATGCAGCGTCAAACGTTTGAACTCGCCACTTTCCGTTTAGAGCAACAAATCCAATCTCATGGCGAGAATGCAAACCTAGCCATCATGACAGACTTAGATGAGACCATTATTGATAATGGTGCCTTGCTAGTCAGAGATATGCAGGCCTGTCACGATTTCACCAGTTGGGATACTTGGAAGCACTGGGAGCGCGAAGGGCAGCCACGCCTTATTCCTGGGGCAAAAGCATTTTTAGACTTTGCCGACCAACATGATGTGGCGATTTATTATGTCTCTGATCGTTATCAAGAAAATAAATCAGACACCTTGGCGACGTTGAAAGCACTGGCCTTGCCGCAAGTTGCGGATGACCATGTCTTACTCTTAGGTCCACCTAAAGCCGAACGCCGTAAAATTGTCGAGAGCAAACATACCTTAGTGATGCAGCTAGGCGACTCTCTGCATGACTTTTCTGGCGAGTTTGGTGATGCGGATCTTAAGCAACAACGTGCCTTAGTGAGCAAACATGCTAAGCATTTTGGTCAAGACTGGATTGTATTGCCAAACGCTATGTACGGCGATTGGAGTCAAGCCAAACTCACTGGCTGGGATGCGCCATTCGAGTATAAATAGTCGCGCGATTGCCTGATATAAAGCCCACACTGTGGGCTTTTTTATGGGCAACTGATTTGTGGGCAATGGATAGTTTAGTTAGTCGTTGCTGTCCGGCAGCGATACCTCGGTGGGAGAAATGGTCTCTGACGGATAGCAACCGAGCACTTTTAGATAACGGGTCAGGGTGGTGAGCTCGTCCAGTGCACTTTGCATCACATCGCTGGCCATATTGGCTTCAACATCGACATAAAACATCTCTTCCCATGGGTTGCCGAGCACGGGCCGAGATTCGAGCTTGGTCATATTGATGCCGCGCTCTCGCAATACCATCAAACACTCCACCAAAGACCCTGCTTGCTGCGACGTCGACATAATGAACGTGGTTTTGGCAGGCGTAAGTTTGGACACTTTCACCGGCTTACGGGCCACCACAATAAAGCGGGTGTAGTTTTGCTGCTGATTCGCTATGTCTGTTTTGATTGCCGTGAGGCCATACAACTCACCACTGGCGGCATGGCCGATGGCAGCTACATTAGGTTGGTTTAAATCTGCCACTTGTTGCATCGCGTCAGCGGTGCTTGAACAGTACACTTTATTTATTTTTCCTAAGGTATCGACATACTCGCTGCATTGCTGATGAGGCTGGGGATGCGCGTATAGGGTATCAATATGGCTGGGATCTTGGTTGCCAACGGTCAGTAAGCAATGAGCAATGGGAAGGGTTAACTCGCCAACGATAGATAGCCGGGTGTGCTGCAGCTGATCGTACACTTCATTGATCGATCCTGAGCTAGTATTTTCGACAGGCAATAAGCCATAGTCGGCATGGCCGGTTTCTACCGTTTCGACCACTTGTTTAAAGCTGTCACAAGCCATTTCCACTAATTCGGTTTGCTTGCGGCTAAAGTACTGGCGCGCGGCGAGATAGGAGTACGAACCTTGGCTGCCTAAAAAGGAAACCCGAGCTACCGGACGTTGATTGTCGGGGTTGGCCAGCGCTTGAAGATAACGCTGCTGGATCAGCACCGAGTCTTCAATAATGGTGTGGAAAATACTCAGCACATAATGGGCATCCAGTTGGTGAGCGCTGCCATCACTGACCAATTTTTCCAATAAGGCTTGTTCTCGCGCTTGATCGCGAATCGGTTTTTGAATTGCGATTTTGTTTTTCGCAACATCCACGCTGAGGCGGCGGCGCTCGGCCAGTAAAGTCAGCAATTCGTGGTCTAACTGGCTGATCCGCGTGCGGATCTCGTCCAGTGAAAGTGGCGTGTCTGGCATACATTATCCTTGTTCTAATACAAAAAAACCTCCCGGTTGGGAGGTTAGAGCGCCATGCTGTTAAGGCTTAGCACGCTTCCTCCCGCACAGGCGAGATAAAAAAGAAGCGAAAGAAACGAGCAATAATCAGCATAGGGCCTTGGTTGTTATGTTTGCGTGTCAATTAACCATATTGACAGCGGGGGATGCTGTCAAGCACCAAAAAGCCCCGCGGGGGCGGGGCTGACATGTTTAGCGGGTGAGGTAGTGCAATGCGGGTTAGATTTCCTCGTCGGCTGCATTTTCTTCCATTGCAACCGTTGCCGTTGATTTGTCGTTGCGGCGTGCTTCGCCTTTGTGTTGGACCTTATTTAATTGCTTTTCGAGCTTCTGGCCCACCTCGTTGATCGCTTTATACATGTCATCGCTTTCTGCAGAGGCCACGATGGTTGATCCTGGCAACCCTGCTTTGGCTTCTACTTTGAACTGATGGTTTGGCTCCTTACTGATCACAGCATGAGGATTGATGAGTGCCACCTGCCACTTGGCCAACTTATCAAAGCGGCTTTCGATGCGCTCACGGATGGCGGGAGTGATTTCGATGTTTTTGCCTGCAATTTCCACTCTCATACTCGTTCCTCTTTGTTCCCCTGTATTAGGTTCATATTCAGATTACCGCTTTCCTCCTTTGATAACGTGACTTGGCTCAAGTTTAAAGGGGGGAGAAAAAACGAAAAGTTGAACTGTGAGCCTTCACGGATCCTGACATTTGTTAAGCATGAAATCCCTTGAACTTAAAGACAAAAATGCTACCTTGGGAGAGGTCACGAATGCTGATTTACCCGCCAGTCAGGGCCGCGTCGCGCCTATGTGTTTTTCTACTTTTCGCTGTGGTTAAAAATGTGCCACAAATCAGCTTGTGCTTTTTGGTGCACTGCGGTGAAACGAGAGTGGCTCAAGCAAACTGGGCATAAAAAAGGCGACCATGATGGCCGCCTGATAATGCGCTGATAAATAATCAAAGCATTAGTTATTGGCGTGTAGCTCGTGGTTGAGCTCAACCGCACTCTTGTTGGTCAAACACTCAACGGCACCTGTTTTTGAATTACGACGGAACAGGAGGTCGGCTTTGCCCGCCAAGTCACGTGCTTTAACGCTTTCGACCGCATTCCCGTCGGCGTCGAGCATGGTGACTTTGGTACCTGCGGTGACATACAGGCCTGACTCGATGGTGCAACGATCGCCCAATGGGAAGCCAAGGCCGGCGTTGGCACCGAGTAGTGAGTTTTCGCCAATCGAAACGACAATCTGGCCGCCGCCGCTCAAGGTTCCCATGATTGATGCGCCGCCACCAATATCACTGCCGTTGCCGACCATGACTCCTGCAGAGATACGGCCCTCAACCATGCTGACACCTTCAGTACCGGCATTGAAGTTGATAAAGCCTTCGTGCATCACTGTCGTACCTTCGCCCACATGGGCACCTAAACGCACTCGGGCGGTATCCGCAATACGCACGCCAGCAGGCACCACGTAATCGGTCATTTTCGGGAATTTATCCACGCACTCAACGGTCAATGTTTCGCCCTTCAGGCGAGCTTCCATTTGACGCTCAGGCAGTTCCGGCAAGTCAATCGGGCCTTGGTTGGTCCAAGCAATGTTGTGTAGCAGACCAAAGAGTCCGTCAAGTACCACACCGTGTGGTTTGACTAAGCGGTGTGAGATCAGTTGAAGCTTGAGGAAGCCTTCCGCCACTGACGCTGGCTTGATGTCATTTTCGAGGATCACCAGTACCAAGGGTTGTGTGGTTTGTTGCGCTTTATTGGCAAAGGTTGCCGCTTGAGAGGCGTCAGCCGCTGAGAAGGCTTCGCTGATCGCACCGCATGTTTCAGGCGCCACCTCGATCACTTGGTTACCCGACGTATAGTCGGTGAGGGCGCTAAGTGCGTTAACCAGCTCATCGCTCGGGTTGAGTAGCGGTGCCGGGAAGTAGGCCTCAATGATTTTACCGTCCTGGTTTTTGGTCGCTGTACCTAGCGCCAGAGCAAAGCTTGCCATCGGGGAAGATCTCCTTGTGTATATTTGGGCTTAAAACATCTAACGCTTCATCTTAAAGACAAGCGGCAGTGGTTGGAAGCGATCAAACGGCGGCTGACGAAAAAACCGCACAGGTCGGGGCAGCGATGCGCCTTAATGCATAGGTGGTGAAGGGGGCGGGCATAAAATAAGCAAGCCACTGGGCTTGCTCTTTCGCGGATCCTAAAAGGGTCAGCAATCACAACATTAGGCTGCGTCGGCGTCTTTGTCGTCGCTATTTGTGTCCGCTTTGGTCTCGCTTTTAGCCGGCTTTTTCTTTGCCGCCTTGCGCTTGGCGCCCAGCGCTTCGAGGACAGAGTCTTTATGTTCAGCTAGGTATAGCGACAAGGCTTCACGCTTTTCTTCGTCGTCTACCAGTTTGCTCTCTTCAATCAGATCGAACAAGGCGTCTGCCATGTCCAACATTTTGTCGTAGGCATCGGCTTCGGCTTTGGAGGTAAATGTCATCTTTTCTTCTCCTTCGCGTTCGACCACGTACTTGACGATAACGGCCATAATCACCCTCTCTTCGTTGATTTACTGTCTTTTTATACAGTACGATAAGGGCCATTGTCTACTGACCCTGCCATGATTGTGACATGAGAGAAAAATTTAGCACTATTTATCAACGTGCCGCCGAACGCAAAGGCGGTCAACGTGCGTTAGAGCATATGCTGGTGGCACCGCTTGAATATGATGCCTTGTGTGAGATACCAGATGATCGCTGGCTCGCGGCGTTTAGCCAGAAGGTGTTTCAATCGGGCATTAGTTGGCAGGTAGTGCGTAAAAAATGGCCCGGATTTGAAGAGGTGTTCTGGGGCTTTGATATTGAGAAAATGCTGCTGATGCCGCCGGAAATGTGGGAAGAAAAAGCCACCAACCCAGCGATTATTCGTCACCTTACCAAGGTGATGACCATTCCGCACAACGCGGAAATGATCCACCGCGTGCAGCAATCGCACGGCAGTTTTAGCCAGTTTGTCGCCGATTGGCCCAGCGAAGATATTGTCGGTTTATGGCAGTATTTAAAAAAGCACGGTAAGCGTTTAGGTGGTAATACGGGTGCTTATACCTTGCGCCGAATGGGCAAGGACACCTTCTTGTTCACCCGCGATATCGAGCACTACCTGCGTGCGACTAAAATCGTTGATAGCGGCCGAGAGACCAAGCGGGCGATGCAAGCGGCGCAACAGGCATTTAATGAGTGGCAACAAGAGTCGGGTCGTTCACTGAACCATATCAGCCAGCTGATCGCATTCAGTGTGGGTGACAATCGCGTTTAAACGCGCAGCGATTTGCTGTGCTATCACACGGTTAGCAAGTCGTGTGCGAGGTCGCGGCGTGTCGATAGCGGTTTGCGCTTAGTACGGCAATCGGCCACAATCGATGCCAGTTATCTTTCCCATGTGAGCGCCTTGTGTTTACTGTTTATCACTCTAATCAGCTCGATCTGTTGAAGTCCTTGTTGGTCTCCCTGATCCAACAGCGACCGCTGTCTGACCCTTTTCAAAAAGAACTTATTCTGGTGCAAAGCCCCGGCATGGCGCAGTGGTTAAAAATGGCACTCGCCAATGAGCAGCAGATTGTCGCTAACGTCGAATTCCCGCTTCCCGCTACCTTTATCTGGCAGCTGTTTGTGCGGGTGTTGGATGGCGTGCCTGAGCGCAGTGATTTCAATAAAGAGGCGATGACATGGAAGCTGATGGATATCTTACCCAGTTGTCTGGATGCGCCAGAGTTCGCTGATTTAGCCGTGTATTTGGAAGACAGTCAGGATCAGCAGCGTGCTTACCAGCTGGCCGAAAAAGTGGCCGATATTTTCGACCAGTATTTGGTCTATCGCCCCGAGTGGGTGCTGGCATGGGAGCAAGAACAACCGGTCCCCGAGCTTGACGATGTGCAGCCTTGGCAGCAAAAACTGTGGCGCCGCTTATACGATCACACCTTGGCGTTGGGTCAATCGCCTTATCATCGCGCCAACTTGTATCAAGAGTTTATCGATACCTTAACCAATCATCAGCACAAACCTGAGGGACTGGCTGATATTGAGCGGGTCTTTGTGTTTGGCATCTCCGCGCTCCCACCACGCTATCTGGATGCGTTGCAAGCACTGGGCGATCATGTGGAGGTGCATTTTATGTTCACCAATCCATGCCGTTATTATTGGGGCGATATTCGCGACAAGCGCTATCTGGCTAAACGTGCCGCATTAGCGCGGGATAAAATCAGCCGAATTGAAGACATCCCCGCCGAGAGCCAATTGGCACTGGGGCTTGATGAGCCTGAGCACGGTGAAGTAGGGAATAGCTTGTTGGCGTCGATGGGAAAACTGGGGCGCGATAACTTACTGCTGCTCTCGGAAATGGCCTGTAATGAGATTGATAGCGGCTTTGTTGAGGTCACTCGCGATAATCTTCTGCATCACATCCAAGCCGATATTTTGGATTTGAATGAGCCGGGCGATCCCAAGCAGACTGAAACCAGTGCGGCGAAAACAGAAATCGAGCCAGATGATGCTTCGATTGCAATTCATGCCTGTCACAGCCCGATGCGCGAAGTCGAAGTGCTGCACGATCAGCTACTGGCGATGTTTGAGGCCAACCCATCACTGAGCCCCCGCGATGTGATTGTGATGGTGGCGGATATCAATGCCTACAGCCCCGCCATTCAAGCGGTGTTTGGTAATGCACCGAGTGAGCGTTTTATTCCGTTTTCCATCTCAGATCGCAGCGCCGATCAAGAAAGCCCGGTGTTAGCCGCCTTTTTGCGTCTGCTCACCCTGCCTGATAGTCGATGCAGTGCGGCGGAGCTATTGGAAATTCTTGAGGTGCCGGCGGTGTCGCGCCGTTTTGCCATCGACAGCCAACAGTTTGATCAGATTAAGCAGTGGGTGGAAGAAACCGGCATTCGCTGGGGGCTTGATACCCATACCGCGAGTCAATTTGCCTTGCCCGAGCAGTATCAAAATACGTGGCTATTTGGCCTGAAACGTATGTTACTCGGCTACGCGATGCCGAGTGAGGCTGGCTTGTTTGCAGACACCGTCCCTTATGATGAAGTCCAAGGACTTAATGCGGAGCTGGCCGGGCGTTTAGGATTGTTTATCGACACCTTAATTTACTACCAGCAGCAGTTGGCGATTGAATGCGATGGCAAGGCATGGGTGGCGCGATTGACCCAAATGCTGGATGACTGCTTCGCCATTGAAGGGGATGAAGAGTTAGCGGTCAAATTGATCCGTACTCAGTTAGACAGTTGGCTAACGCAGCTCAGCGATGCCGCCTTTACCCATACGCTAACCTTGCCCGTGGTGCGCGATTACTTTAATGGTCGCCTCAATAACGAGCGAGTCAGCCAGCGCTTTTTGGCCGGCCAGGTCAACTTTTGTACCTTGATGCCGATGCGCTCCATTCCCTTTGATGTGGTGTGTCTGCTTGGGATGAATGATGGCGTGTACCCGCGCACAGTGCCCAGTGTCGGCTTTGATTTTATGGTGGGACGCACGCGGGCGGGAGATCGCTCTCGCCGCGACGATGATCGATACCTGTTTTTAGAAGCGTTGCAGTCAGCACAGCAGCGTTTGTATATCAGTTATGTCGGTCGCTCAGTGCAAGACAACAGCTTAAAAGTCCCATCGGTACTGGTCACCGAGTTGCTTGAATATTGTACCCAAGGCTACTGTTTGGCCGGTGACCGCGACTTACCCGAAGCGCAGTCACGTCAGCGGCTGGAAGAAAAACTTATCCAGTTCCATCCGCTAACGCCCTTTAGCCCTGATGCCTTTTCCGGTGCTGGAAGTTATGCACAAGAGTGGCTACCAGCTGCTCAAGGACAAGGGACACAACTGCCGGCATTTATTGGCGATGCGTTAAACCCTGATCCGGACAGCCACCAGGATCCTGTGATTGAGTTGGCTGAATTGCAGCGCTTTTGGCGGTTGCCCGTGCGCTATTTTTTCCAACGCCGCTTGAAAGTCTTCTTTGAGCAGTTAGAAGCGCCGTTAGAAGAATTTGAACCCTTTACCTTAGATACCTTGCACCGCTTTCAACTACGCGATCAGCTGTTAGCGCACTTTATTGAAACCGATGACAGTCCCCAAAGTGTGCAGGATTTTATGGCTCGACAGCGTGGGCAGGGCAAGTTGCCTTTGGCGTACTTTGGCGAACTGACCTTGGATTCGCAAGTCACGGTGATCCGTGATATGTACCAACGTTTAACGCCTTTACTCGCCGCGCCGCGCCCCGATCTTGAGCTTAATCTGACCCTTCCCACTGCGTTGGGTGAGGTGCAATTGCAAGGTTGGCTCAACCGGCGTTATCAAGACTGTTTGGTCCGCTTTCATTGCGGCGATCTGACCGTGCGTCATCAGCTTGCGGTATGGATCGATCATTTATGCCAATGCGCGATGGGCGAAGCCGTGTCGAGTACATTGGTGGGGGTGAAAGAAACCATCGAGTTTTCCCCACTCAGCAAAGATGACGCGCTTGCACACTTACAAGCTTTGGTTGAAGACTATCAACATGGCCTCAACCAGCCGCTTACTTATCTGCCAAGCTCAGTCGGAGCGGGGATAAAAGCCCGAGATGGCAAAAAAGGCTTTGATAACAGTGAAACCGGCCAAGACAAAGCCCTAAAAGCGATACGCGATACGTTTGTGGGGGGCTTTAATCCTGGCGAAGGGCAAGATCCTTACATCTACCGTGTTTGGCCGCAATGGCGAGAGAGCCTCGGCCAGGCGCTGTTAGCTACAGGCGATCGCCACTTAATGCCGATGCTAGCGCAGCGACAAAAACGTTAGCGTCTTATCTTCCTGCCGTACCTTATTAGCCAGACGTCTTGTCTGGCTTTTTTATGCGTAAAAAAAGAATATTTAACCGATACCTCTTTTAGGAGCGTGATGAACAAGACGGTTAAATGCGAAGCATCGTGAGACGCCAATAGAGCAAATTGTTATCACTTTGTTGTTTGTTTATTAGTCAAAAGCATGTATTTAATGAATTTATTTATTCGTGGTCTAAACATTCGTTTTTCTATTATTTTTTGGGTTGGTTATATAATTTTGTTTATAAATATCAGTAAATTGTCTGGTTAAATAAAATTAGTGTGCATACCTTTGTTGGGGTTTGTTGATGGATTTTTTTGGTTTTTTATTTGAACGTGTAATTAAGTTAACGCACAATGTCATCGAAAATTCATATAACAAACCATGAAAAAAAGGATGTGCCTTCATGCATAAATTCTCAAAAAGTGCGGTGGCGACCTTAGTGTCTGGACTACTGTTGGGTGCCTCAGCGCATGCCGACGTCAGCATTACACAGGGTAAAACGGCGATTCCCGACGGCGAGGCAACGCACGCCCAAGACATCACCGTAAAAAACGAGCATGTCGCGTTTGCATTGGCGGTTGAGTCTGCGCCACCGTGGGGTGTGCCACGTGGCACCTTGGTGGATCTCGCGGCGGTGAAAAATGGCAAAATTGATCTAGACCGAGTCGCTTTTGCAGATTTCATCCCCAACAGCTGGTCGGCTTGGCCGAACGAGCGTAAGTCGATTGAGATTGTGGAAGACAGCGATGATAAAGCGGTGATCAAAGTGAGCCGTAACTTCGACAAGGTCGACATTACCACTTGGTATACCTTGGAAGCGGGCTCTGATTCGATTGGGCTGAAAACCGTGATGAGCAATCAAGGCGAAGACGACCTTGAGCTGGAATCAGGTCACACGATTTGGCCGGATACGGGTTATCAGTTCGCAGTGCCGGGCCTTGAAGGCAATGAAGAAGCGATGGCGGATAACGCCCTTGCCGATCGCATGGTCGCGTATGACCGAGATTGGGCGTTTGCGTTGCATGCGCCTTACTTTGATCGCATCAAATACAATGGCCGCGACATGTATTTGGGCCACACGCTTAAAGCCGGTGAAACCCGTACCTTTGACTCAAAGCTGCAGGTTGTTCCAAACGGCGATATGGCACCGATTGTTAAAGCCGAAGCTGAGCGTCATGGCGAAGCGACGGGCACCATTAGCGGCCAACTTCGCGCCGACAATGGTAACGTGCCTGCCGATGCGATTGTGATGATTGAAAAAGACGGCCACCCTTACGCGTGGACGCTTGCTAAAGATGGTCAGTACAGCATGGCCTTGCCAGAAGGCAAGTACCAAGTGTACGGCACGGCAACCGGCCATGCGAACAGCCAGCCGCAATCTATTACCGTGAGTGCGGACAGTGAGCAGACACTGGACTTCACATCGCTGAAAAGCCCAGCGACGCTTGCACTTAACGTGGAAGAAGCGACCTCTGGTGTATCCAAGGATGCGCGTGTGACTATCATTGAAGGCCAAGCGCCACCGGTTGAATTTTTGGGTAAACGCACCTTCTTCACTGACTTGCTGCCAGCCGGCCATGCTGAGCTAAAACTGGCCCCGGGTGAGTATAAGCTGGGCATTAACGCCGGTGCGGGCTTTACCGCAGAATCACAAACCTTGGATGTAACGCTCGAGTCGGGCAAAACCAACCAACAAGTGGTGAAAGTGCCTCAGGTTACCTTCCCAAATCGTAACCATTGGTATGGCGCTGACTTGCACCACCACGGTAATGTGTTGGAAGGGGTAACCCCACCAGAAATCGTGGTGCGTGCTCAGCTAGCTACCGACTTGGATCTGACCTTTATCAGTGATCACGACTCCACCATTAATCACAAAGTATTTGCTGACTTATCAGCGAAACGTGGTGTGCCTTTCATTCCATCGATTGAGATTTCGCCATCGTGGGGTCACATGAATCCATTTCCTATCGATAATGGCGCTGCGCTGACGGTCGATCCGGGTACTGATGACGTACATACTCTGATTGATGCTGCACATGATATGGGTGCAGAAGTGGTGCCGATGAACCATCCATATAACGATTATGGCTACTTCACCAATATCGCTAAGGATGCGGTGCCGGGCGGTAAGACCGACCGTTTCGATCTGATGGAACTTAACGCACGTGTCGATAACGAGCCGACGCTTGAAAAAGCGCACAAGCTTTGGGATCAAGGCGAAGCCATGTATCTCACCGCGGGTACTGATACCCATGATGCGTGGAACCAGCTCACCGGTCGTATTCGTATGATGGCGCACGTTGACGGCGAATTGACGCCGCTCGCCTTTGCCAAAGCGTTAAAAGCCGGTCACGGCTATGCCACGCAGGGACCAATCTTGTACCCACAAAACATCATGTTTGGTGAAACCGCCAAGGCAGGTGATAAATGGGATATTAACGTGGTCGCCGCGGATGGTCTCAAAGAAGTGCGTTTAATCGGTCAAGGTGGTGAGGTGCTAAACAGCATTACCATTAACCCTGAAGAGAGCACACAGCGTCTTGAGCTATCACTGCCTATTCCTGCGGATGCAGAGGGCTGGATCAACTTAGAAGTGGAAGATAAAGACGGCAGCACGGCATGGACTAACCCAGTGTGGCTTCAGTCGTAAACCTCGAGTCTCAATCAATGAACCAAGGCCAGCCATGCTGGCCTTTTTTGTTTGCCCAGCGAAGCTGGCAAACCCGTCAGGTTGAAAGAAACCTGAATCGCCCCGACTGAGGGGAAGATAATCCGACTCGCAAGGGCGTTGCTGGCCAACGGCAGGGTCTGAAGGAAGCGATAGGAAGTTAGAGGCACACAACGCAAGTGAACCTGTTTCGGCTTGATAGGTGGGTAAGCGTGCAAAATAGCGTGAAGTCCAATACTCAGTCAGACCTATCAAGTGCTTGAGGGTGGCGTCTCTGACAGGGAGCCAGTGCAGTAACTGGGGAAGCCTGGCACCCCATCCAGAGA
>NZ_MEBP01000021.1:0-1302 GCF_001722075.1 Salinivibrio sp. SS2
GAGGGTGTTCAAAGTTCTGTGTCACCCAACGTTTAAAGATCTACGTAGTCGTCGAGCCGCCCTTCGAAGTGGATGCTCAGTTGGGACAATGTCAGGTTCCAATTCTGCACCGGATGCGTCCACTTCTCTGACGCCTTCAACATACCTGCATACAGCAACTTGAGCAATGCGTTCTCGTTGGCAAAGCCACCCTTGGTCTTCGTCAGTTTGCGGAATTGGCGATGAACAGCCTCAACGGCATTGGTCGTGTAAATCGCTTTGCGGACCTGTTCTGGGTACTTGAAGTACACCGATAGATTTTCCCATTTGCTGCGCCACGATTTTATGACCAGTGGATATTGAGTACCCCATTTACTTTCCAGTTCATCTAACGCTTGCTCTGCGGCGTTTTGGGTCGTCGCGCGGTAAACACACTTCAGATCGGACATAAAGGCTTTCTGATTTTTGCTGGCCACGTACTTCACGCTGTTGCGGATCTGATGGATGATGCAAAGCTGAACCTCCGTCTTGGGATAGACAGTTTCGATGGCTTCAGGGAAGCCCTTTAATCCATCGACCGAGGCAATAAGGATGTCTTTAACGCCACGGTTTTGTAGGTCTGTCAGTACATTTAACCAGTAACGGGCACCTTCACTTTCTGAGAGATAAAGGCCAAGTAGTTCCTTTTTGCCCTCGATATTCAGGCCTAAGATTGTGTACAGGGCTTTAGAGACGAAGCGGCCATTTTCTTTGATTTTGTAATGGATAGCATCTAACCAGACGAAGGGGTAAACCGCCTCCAATTCGCGTTCTTGCCAGGCGCGTAGCTCAGGCACCAAACGGTCTGTAATGGCGTTTATCGTGCCATTGGACACTTCAGTCCCATACATCTCAAGAAGGTACTCACGAATGCTTTTGTAGCTATTCCCAAGAGCAAATAATGAGATGATATTACGCTCCATCTCATCGGTTAGCCGAGTCTGATACTTCTTAACGGTCTGCGGCTCGAAAGAGCCGTTGCGATCACGGGGCGTGTCTAGTTCGAACGAGCCTGAAGCGGTTTTGATGGTTTTCTGAGAGACACCGTTTTTGCGGTTAGGCTGACCCTCTTTGGTCAGGTGCTCATCCATCTCAGCAGCCAAAGCAGCTTCGGTGATCTGTTTAATCAACGGCGTTAGCAGTCCATCTTTCCCGTTGAGGTCTTGTCCAGATTGCAGTGCCTTAGCAAAAGCTTGAATATCAATTTCGTATTTGTCGGACATTGATGTATCACTCCCTATTGAGGGTTAACTATAGGAGTGACACAGACTTTTGAACACTACC
>NZ_MEBP01000022.1:0-1460 GCF_001722075.1 Salinivibrio sp. SS2
CTCGCTTCAAAACTCCCGTCACACAGACACAATTTAAGCATCAAAGCAGATATGCGTAAGACTTTGATGAGACAGAATTGGTGCGGAGTGGTAGTTCAGTTGGTTAGAATACCGGCCTGTCACGCCGGGGGTCGCGGGTTCGAGTCCCGTCCACTCCGCCACTACTTATAGGGGTGTAGCTCCAATTGGCAGAGCAGCGGATTCCAAATCCGCGTGTTGGGGGTTCGAATCCCTCCACCCCTGCCACATTTAAAGCCTCAGTCGAAAGACGGGGGCTTTTTTCTTTCTGTGTTTCTGAAACCCTCAAGCTAAAATACTGGCAATTGGTCTAACAATGAGTGTTTGACCTCACTTGTCATTCCATATTTTTTAGCCGTGTTTTCTACTAAGGATGCGAACCAGCTCGGCGCTGATGGACAGATATAAAGCTCTTGGACTAGAGTATTGACATCTATCTTTACGTTGATGCCATAGTCTATTGGCGAATCATGAAGTTCTTCATGCTTATTAAGATCACCAAGGTCTTTTACCAGAAATGTTCTCAATTCACTTTCATGTGAAAAACTCGCTCTCTTGACTAGAGATTGATCTAGAACTGAATTATCTGTGAATGTGAACGTTGAGTAGTCTTGGTATTCTATATCTGCAATATAGAACAATTCTGGATGGGGTTCTAAAGCGTCTTTTAACCCCTTTATTGTTGTTTTTATCGCAACTCCTTCTCCTGATGGAACGTACAACTTCCACATGGCTTCCGACTCATGTTCGTTTTTATGCCAGCAGTTTGCCGCAATTCTTTTTCTAATATGAAATCGGTTTTTGTAGTGTATTAACATCCTGTTGCGATAGCGTTCTCGGTCGTGTTGGGGGTGGTTAGCTACTAATTCTTCGAGCCTTCTGTTCCTTTTCTCCAGAGTAAGTTGAGTTGTAGCCCCTTCATATGGGTCATCAAATCTATCTAATCGAGAAAAGAATAGAGCACTTGAATCCAGCATTGCTGCGAACTTCGTAAAGTCCAAATACCTCCAAATGTTTGTTTCGTCGTCTGATTTCAGTTTAAAAAAACTGCCGCTATTAGGGTGAAACACTCGGCCTACCTCCTTACCTTTTTAATGTGTGCTGAGCGAATAGTGATATTTCGTCGGGTGTTCCATGAGCCGCCAGAGCTTTATCTAATGTTGGTCTCGATACACCGAAGTGTTTGGCTACTTCCGTTTTTGTGATGGTCGGGTTTAGCAGCATTGCTGCTGCCTTCTTTGCTGCATCTGGCGACATACTTGGTTTTCTGCCACTTCTCCGTCCTCGCGCTCGTGCTGCATTCAAACCCGCTTTGGTTCTTTCGCTGATGATTGCTCGTTTAAATTGGGCAATGGATGCGAACAAATGGAACACCAGTTCTCCAGTTGAAGTGTCGATTGATTCTGTCACTGAAACAAACGTAATCCTGAATTCAGATAATA
>NZ_MEBP01000023.1:0-2199 GCF_001722075.1 Salinivibrio sp. SS2
ACGGTTCGCAATGGATCTTGGTGCAGGTAGCGGGGCATCGCCTTCATTGCCCTCAGTGACGGAACCGACAAACTCACCGGTCACTTCTGGCGCATCCTCGCTACCAGTAATCGTGATAACAATATCTTGCAGGGTGCCATCAGAGGCAGTCAGGGTAATGGTATCGGTGACTTGATCGCCGGCATCCAAATTCTGTACCGCAGACTGATCGAGAGTATACGTCCAATCACCATCGACCAGCTCGAGTGAACCATAAGTGCCAGACGCTATAGTATTGGCGAAGGTTGGATTATCGCCATCGTCGACATCGCTGATCGCAATGGTGCCCGTTGCGGTGACAGGCGCATCGCCTTCGTTACCTTCGGTGACGGAACCCACAAACTCACCACTGACTTCAGGCGCATCTTCGCTACCAGTAATGGTGATCACAATGGTTTGTTGGGTGTTATCGCTTGCTGTGAGGGTAATGGTATCCGTCACTTGATTGCCAGCGTCCAAGTTCTGCACCGCAGACTGATCGAGGGTGTAGGTCCAGCTGCCATCGACCAATTCCAGCGAACCATAAGTGCCGGTCTCTGTGGTATTGGCAAAGGTCGGAGTATCGCCATCGTCGACATCGCTGATCGCAATGCTGCCGGTGGCAGTGACAGGCGCATCGCCTTCATTGCCCTCAGTGACGGAACCAACAAACTCACCACTGACTTCAGGCGCATCTTCGCTACCAGTAATAGTGATCACAATAGCTTGCTGGGTGCCATCAGAGGCCGTCAGAGTAATGATGTCGGTGACCTGATCGCCAGCGTCTAAATTCTGTACCGCAGCCTGATCGAGGGTGTAGGTCCAATTGCCGTTCACCACCTCTAATGAGCCATAGGTGCCCGCTTCAGTGGTGTCCGCAAAGGTTGGACTATCGCCGCCGTCGACATCAGTGATATCAATGGTTCCTGAGGCAGTGACAGGCGCATCGCCCACATTGCTTTCAGTGACTGAGCTAACAAATTCACCGGTGACTTCAGGGGCATCATCCGTTCCGGTAATGGTGATGACAATATCTTGCTGGGTGCCATCAGAGGCGATGAGGGTGATGGTATCGGTAACCTGATCGCCGGCATCCAAGTTTTGAACGCTGGCTTGATTAAGTGTGTAAGTCCAATTGCCATCGACCAGCTCGAGCGAACCGTAAGTGCCGGTCTCTATGGTATCGGCAAAGGTGGGCGTATCGTCGCCATCCACATCACTGATCGCAATGGTGCCCGTTGCAGTCACGGCCGCATCACCTACGTTACCTTCGGTGACCGAACCAATAAACTCACCACTGACTACAGGGTCGTCATCCGTCCCGGTAATGGTGATGACAATATCTTGTTGGGTGTTATCGCTTGCTGTGAGGGTAATGGTGTCGGTGACCTGATCGCCAGCATCCAAATTCTGCACGCTGGCTTGATCGAGGGTGTAAGTCCAATTGCCGTTCACCAGTTCGAGCGAACCATAGGTGCCTGTCTCAGTGGTGTCCGCAAAGGTGGGTGTATCGTCGCCATCAACATCACTGATCGCAAGGGTACCCGTCGCAGTGACAGGTGCATCACCGACATTACCTTCGGTCACGGAACCAACAAACTCACCGGTGACTTCTGGCGCATCCTCGCTACCAGTAATGGTGATCACAATGGTTTGTTGGGTGTTATCGCTTGCGGTCAGGGTAATGGTATCCGTCACTTGATCGCCGGCATCCAAATTCTGCACGCTGGCTTGGTCGAGGGTGTAAGTCCAATTGCCGTTCACCAGTTCGAGCGAACCATAGGTGCCTGTCTCAGTGGTGTCCGCAAAGATGGGTGTATCGTCGCCATCAACATCACTGATCGCAATGGTGCCTGTGGCAGTGACAGGCGCATCGCCTTCATTACCTTCGGTCACGGAACCCACAAACTCACCGCTGACTTCAGGCGCATCTTCGCTACCAGTAATGGTGATCACAATGGCTTGCTGGGTGCCATCAGAGGCAGTCAGGGTAATGGTATCGGTGACCTGATCACCGGCATCTAAATTCTGCACGCTGGCTTGATCAAGGGTGTAGGTCCAGTTCTCACCGACCAGTTCTAGCGAACCATAAGTCCCTGTCTCTGAGATATTGGCGACACTGTACTAACGATCACACACGACAACAATTATCACACTGGCTACGGGCACAAACAAAAGCGA
>NZ_MEBP01000024.1:0-134984 GCF_001722075.1 Salinivibrio sp. SS2
GCCAGCAACGCCCTTGCGAGTCGGATTATCTTCCCCTCAGTCGGGGCGATTCAGGTTTCTTTCAACCTGACGGGTTTGCCAGCTTCGCTGGGCAAACAAAAAAGCGAGCCAAGGCTCGCTTCAAAGGGCACATTGCTGTTACGCGTTACCTTAGCTGGCGACGACTTCACGGAGCCGCTCTTGGACAACGTTCACGAGCAAATCAGGTTGAAACTTAGAGATAAACTGATTACAACCGACTTTTTCAACCATGGCCTCGTTGAAACTACCACTCAATGAGGTGTTAAGTGCGATGTAAAGGTCACTCATTCGGCTATCAGAGCGCACTTCATGCGTTAGTTTGTAGCCATCCATCTCAGGCATCTCAGCGTCGGTGATCATCAATAGGATCTCATCGCTGACATTTTTGCCTTCATCACACCAACTTTTAAGTAATTGCAGCGCCTCGGCACCGTTTTTTTTCATAATACATTCGACACCAAACTGAGACAGGGTATCACTGACTTGTGCGCGTGCTGTTGACGAATCATCCACTACTAAGACACGCTGCCCTGCCATATAAGGTGTGAGTTGAGGATCGAGCACGTCTTCTGATATCCCAATTTCGTACGCGACAATCTCGGCCAAGATTTTCTCAACATCAACAATTTCTACGAGGCGAGTTTGGCCATCAAAGTCTTGGCGGGTGATCGCGGTCAGGTAGTTATTTCGGCCGGTGCCTTTAGGCGGCTCCATAATCTCATCCCAGCCCATGTTTTTGATATTGATGACTTGGCCAACTAAGAACGCCTGAATCGTCCGGTTGTACTCGGTGACGATCACGTTGCAATCGTCCGATACCCCGATCGAGCCCATACCAATCGACTGACGCAGGTCAATCACTGGGATTGACTTTCCTCGGATCATCGCCACGCCACGCACATTCGGATGCGAGCCAGGCATTTGGTTGAGTCGAGGCACTTTAATGACCTCACGCACTTTAAAAACATTGATGGCAAAAGGTTGCGTGGTGCCAAGATAAAACATTAACAGTTCTAGGCGGTTCTCCCCCACCAGCCGCGTACGCGAATCTACCGAATCTAAAATATTGGTCATAGTTTGCTCAACCGTTGGTTTACTTCTTAAAAGCGTATATCCGATGCGCGTGATAGCTCGAGGACGAGCACCTAATCATGCACTTTTTGTCATTGATGTAACACGGTGACAAAAAAGCTATTACCTTTATTTTAGGTAAGAAATGACGACAGGCAACCTACTGCCCTGCGTCATGGCTATGTCTTCGTGTTTTCTGCGCCATTAGCCTAGCATGACTGCTAACCGGAAAGCGTGCGAAATCGCTCATTTAATTCACACTATCAATAAGTTTCAAATATGAGACAATAGTACGGAAAAATTTTATGTTCTGTCTAATCCCCCCTATCATAATGGGGAGATGTGTCTTACGCATAATGCTGATAAAATACACACCGATATTACGATTACACGCAGAGTGATGCTATGAAGAGCAAAGCCAATCAATCACAAGGCATGTTGATGTTCCGCCTGACCCCGACGCAATCTTTTGCGATTGGGACGCTTAAGGTACGGGAGATCATCCCTTTTCAGCCGCTAACGGATTTGCCCGGCTCTCACCCCACAGTAATAGGAACTACCAGTTTCCGTGGCATCGCCACTCCCGTCATCGATATGGCTAAAGCGATTGGTTATAAGCCAGTCGATAAGTCAGAATGGGAGTCGTGTTACATCATCGTCACTGATTGCCAACGACGTGTGATGGGCTTTTTGGTGCGCGGCATTGAAAAGATCAGCGAGTGTGACTGGCGCTCGATCGCCGAGCCCCCTCAAACACTCGGCACGCGTGCGTTTCTAACTGGCGTAATGAAAATCGACGAAAAACTGGTTCAGCTGCTGGATGTCGAATACATCATGGAGCATATTTTCCCATCCGATCCCGATAAACTGCACCCTGTTTTGTCGGATGTCGATCGTGAAAAGCTCAAGCCGATGAATATCTTGCTTGTGGATGACTCCTTAACCGCAAGAAGGCAGCTTTCTGAAGCGTTGGACAGTATTAATATTCCCTATTACGTCACGAACAACGGCTCAGAAGCACTGCAAATGATGAAAAACGCAGCGTCCGCGGGTAAGCCGTTTGACATTATTGTTAGCGATATCGAGATGCCTGGCATTGACGGTTATGAGCTCGCCTTTGAAATCCGTAGTGATGATAAACTGGCCGAAGCGTACCTGATACTCCATACGTCACTGTCGAGCGACATCAGTGTCGATCGTGCCAAACAAGTCGGTGCGCACGAAGCACTGACAAAGTTCGACGCCACCGAGCTCGTGCAAGCCATGTTACGTGGCGCGATGCTAAAAACCTCTGGCTCCTCCGTGAAACTTGAGGGGACGCCAACCAACTACTGATCGCTATCCCGAGCAGACTGGCTTTGATATGTGTCATACCACTGTCAATGCCAGTCTGCTATCTTTGCCAACATCACGTTCTAATCGGGTATAAGGTGGTTTGGGCATGTCTTTCGCCAGTCTCTCCGCAATGGCACATCCTTGTGTATCCCAAATCAGATCCTTTATCGGTTCAATTGATGAAAAACTCCTCACTTCAAGCGCGAAAAGGCTGGGTTTGGTCGTGCGCTTGTGGTTTAATTTTTTCATACTTCAAAAAAATAGAAGGCGACTATGATGACCAGTGTATTTGAGATCGTTAAGCACTCACGACAAAAGAACAAACTTAAACGCGAAATCCAAGACAACGATAAGAAAATCCGCGACAACCAGAAACGCGTTGTATTGCTGGAAAATTTGCTCGATTACATCCAGCCTGAGATGTCCTATGAAGATATCGTCGAAATCATCAAGAATATGAAAGGTGATTACGAAGACCGCGTGGATGACTACATCATTAAGAACGCAGAAATCTCCAAACAGCGTCGTGAAATTAGCCGCAACATCAAAGAGCTTACCAAGCAAAGTAAAAGCGGTAAGTAAGCTAAATCACTCACGCTAACTTGAGTGTTAATACCCGCCTATTGCGGGTATTTTTCGTTAAGTATCCGCATTACGACTCAGCCAGTGGATTGCGAATCGCCTCACCAAACATGGGAACAGGCCGTTCGTTACTGTCATCATAGCCGATGTTAAATCTGACCCGATTGATACAAATCTTCTCTTTCGTCTCACTCAGCACATCAAATAACCTAAAGCGTTCGTTCAGCTGCGGATGTGCCTGTTGATAACGACGAAGGGTATCACCTAACTGACGATAAAATTCAGCTTCGCTTATTCCAAGCGATACAAACCACGGCGAAATAAAACGCAGTGTAGTCACAAAGTGTCCCGTATATAAATCATGCACCAAATAGTGTGGCGGCAAGTGCTTGATCGCCGCTCGCACGCGTTTATCTAAGCTGTCCAACTCTGGAAACGGTTGATCGACAAAGCGTAAATCACCATGAAAATCTTTGATCATGCAACCTACAGGGATATCGTCTTCCAGCACCACGGTAATGTTTTGCCCATGCGCAACTAACCCAATCCCGTATTGGCATAGCAAGTGATAAAGGGGGACCACAACGTGATCAAACAAACGCTGCAACCATTCGCTAGGTGTTAGCACGGTACGCGCAATCAGCGCTTCGACACAGCTGACCCCATCGCCACCCGCTTGCATCAGAGTCGCCATACTCATGGGTCGCTGATGAGACGGTAACAGGCTTTCGGCACGCTCACGCCAAACGCATCCCAACATTTCATGATATTTGTAACAGCTGTCTATTTGTGCCTGATAAGGCTGCGGGCAGTACACACCGGCGACTTCCTGCTGCACATGCATGCCAAGACGCGACAATAACGCATCCTCGCGTACACAGGTTGACAGCCATTTTGACAGCACTGGGCCATGGGCAATAAAGCTCCCCGGTACGCCGCGATAGCAAGAGGTATTGAGAATGGTTAACGCTGTTTTTACGTCGTACTTGCCTTGTTCATCCGCCCGACTCAAGGTACGAATGGACTGCTGTGGACGCCACTGTTCCTCACTCGTGCCCAGATCAATGATGTCACCAGAGGCAAGTAATGACGCATATTGGCTGTAAATATAACGCTGCATCTGCCACGGATGCACCGCCATAATCAGATAATCATCCCGTTTATCGACCGCTAAGCGCGTTATGAGTGCCTCATAAGCGGCTGGTGATAGGGTCTCCGAGAGTAAAGAGGCCTGCTCGAATCCATCCCCAAAGCCATAACGTGCGCACGCTCGATGTACAGCGAGATAATGCAACGCAAATGTGTTGCCATACTCAGGCGCATACTGTTGGCTATCTTGCTGGCCCCAGCCTAATCGCCCTTTATTGGCGAGCGCCTTAGGGTGAGCATCCAAATAGGGCTGGCGATCGGTTTCTGATAACGTCACGAGTTTATCGGCTGGCAGAGTGCTAAGCATCGCGAGATGCTGTTGTTCCGCAATGAGTGTTTCTTGATACTCCTCGATAAAACCGCCAAGGTGCAAAGGCGCCATATCGATAACAGGCTGCAAGTCCATCACTAATGCAATCAGTTCTGGATGCTGGTTGTCGCCCCGTGACACGCTGCCACTATCTACCATCACCATTCCCCAAATGCTCATCGTGCCCGTAAATCGCCACTCTGTATCAGGCAGCGTCAACCTAAACTGACACCCTTCAAGGTGGTCAACCGTAATCGCATTTTCGAAATGAAGCTCACTGATCGCTTTTGCGAGCAGTTTCTGATTAGCTGCTTGCCAATAATTCCCCTGCATTTGTTACGTCCTTTATGCGTTATTTTTCACCGAATTAGATGAAATGTGGCAATTCGGTTATCAATGTATTGACAACAAGGACAAATATCAATAATCATAATGATATCTATTATCATTTGATAATAAATAATTAGGTAGTGACGTAGACGTACTGCAGGGACGCAGGCTCACTGAGCCCTGCAGCTTTATGTTGTATAAGGATAATTATGAAGTCTAAAAAAGTAGTTGGCCTCTCACTGACCCCACTGGCCTTAGTGATTGGCGCACACCTTGCCCATGCCGCCCCTTCTGCGGCCAATACTGAAACCATCATCGTAACTGGCAGTAAAATTCAGACTACGATCGCCGATTCCGCCAGCACCAACTGGGTGATCACCAATGAAGAACTAACCCGTGAAATTCAAGGCGGTGAGTCATTAAAAGGCGCGCTCGGGAAGCTGATCCCAAGCTTTGACTTTGGCAGCACTAACGCGCGTACCAATGCCTCACAGAATTTGCGTGGCCGCAGCGCACAAATCATGATTGATGGCGTCGCACTGAATGCCGCTCGCACCATCAGCCGCCAACTGGATAGTATCGACCCCTTTAATGTCGCACGTGTTGAGGTACTATCAGGCGCGACCTCCATTTATGGCGCGGGGGCAACCGGCGGTATTATCAATATCATCACCAAACGCGGTGAAGCGGGCGATGCGCAACTTGAGGTTCACACCGGCGTCACCACTGGGTTTAACAACAGCGACGACCTGACAAAGAAAGCCGCGGTCGCAGTATCCGGCGGCAGTGATAGCTTGCAAGGGCGCTTATCCGTGGCGTATGAAGGTAAAGGTGCGGCCTACGACGGTAATGGCGAGCCTATTCTGCCCGACGTCACCCAAACCGATACCCAATTCAATGACAGCATTGATGTGATGGGTAGCTTAGATTACAGCCCTGATGACGAACAGCGCCTCTCCCTGACTGCTCAATACTATGACAGTCAGCAAGACAGTGATTACGGGATCTGGTTTGAAGATACGACCGATCTAAAAAGTGATGTTGAGCGTCGTAAAGGGCTCAAACTTGATGAGCAACCATTCACTGAACGTTTGATGCTCAACACCCAATATAGCCATACCAATGTGCTGAATCATGCCTTACTCGCACAAGCCTATTATCGAGAAGAAACCTTCGGCTATTTCCCGTTTCCGCGTAAAGGTCTATTTAGCGGCTCAGAGCAAAGCAACGATGTTTACGGCCTAAAAGTCTTACTGGAGAAAAACTGGGATAACCTCACGCTGAACTATGGGTTGGATTACAGCAAGGAAGAGTTCCGCGCCAAGCAATACGTCTATGATTCAACAACCAGTGCAACAAGTCATGGTTTAGAGTTTGAGAAAAAGGGCACGATCGGTCGTTATCCTGACTTTGATACCCAAAATGCCGGTGTGTTTGCTCAAGCAGACTGGGCCGTTAACGATAAGTTAAATGCCTTTGCCGGATTGCGCTACCAGTACACCAAGTACAAAGGCAGTGATTTTATCGGCTTCACCCAGCAAGCCTATATTCTACTCGGCTTATTGCCAGATGCGGATGCCATCCCAGGCGGCACCACAGACAAGGATATTTGGCTTGCGAATGCGGGACTCAAGTACGACCTAACCGACAACCAACAAGTTTGGGCTAACTTTAGTCAAGGCTTTAACATGCCCGACCCAGGTAAATTCTACGGCAAAGGCAAATATTCAGGCGGTACCCTCACCAATAGTGTGAGTGTTCAAAACACGGAATTGGACGGGGTGAAAACCAATTCCTTTGAGCTAGGCTGGCGCACTCAGCAACAAGACTACAATGCTCAAGTCGCCGCGTACTACTCGATTTCAGACAAGTCGTACAAGTACAACAACGATCTCGATGTCACCTTAGATAGTGACAAACAGCGTATCTATGGCCTCGAAGGGCAAATCAAATACTACCTCACTGACACTTGGTATAGCCGCGCGCAAGGTCACCTCGTACAAAGCGAAATTAAAGATAATGGCCATTGGGATGAGCTGAGTATCTACAATGCGAGCCCATCCACCGCGATGGCGGCAGTAGGTTACGATAACTTCGATTGGGGCACCGAGCTAAACCTCCAACACGTTGGCGATCTATCTGATGAAGATGGCGACCGCCTTGAGGGCTATGAGCTTGTCGGCCTTAATGGTTACTACACGTTGCCGGTCGGCCAAATTAATTTCGGCATCCAAAACCTGTTTGATAAAGACTATCAAACGATTTGGAGCCAAAAAGCGCAGAAAGTCTATAGCGGCCTCGCTAGCGCCGACATGTTTGACTACGCCGGCGTAGGGCGCACCTTTAGTTTAAGCTACAGCGCCACGTTTTAATGATATTCCTTTTCGCGCCCAGCCCTCGCTGGGCGCCTTTTCTCCTAATTTGTTTCACCCATAGTTGCGCCACAACATTGCCTTAGTAAGCCCGTGTCTGTAAGGAGTTGTCATGACACATCCCCTGAGTTTGAATGCGTTTTTCAATGCGTTGTTTGTCGAGCACCCACACACGCGTGTGATAAAAGGTCAGCCTGACCACGCCAGTTTCCCGTGTGAACAGGGCGAATTATTATTACCGCTCACCTACACCTCAGCAGCCGGCCGTCATCGTTATCAAGGTGACATACTGTGGCGCGGTAGCGACGGTGAAACTGTCCCTACTACCTTTGCCGATGCGGTTTACCGTATCGCGCAATCAGTGCCTGAGGTTAGTGGCGAGCGTCTCGACCGCTTTGCATCACGTGTTAGCCAGTCTGACGCCTATGTACAGCGAGCAGAAGCACATTGGCAACACAGGTTCGCTGACCGCTGGCCACAGCGTTTTATCGAATCGGAGCAGTCTCTGACCGGCGGTCATAGCATGCACCCTGCCCCCAAGAGCAATGAACCACTGACGCCCGAACAGCAAGAGGCGTATCTACCCGAATTTGCGCAGTCATTTGCGATTGAATGGTTTGCGGTTGCGCCGGGGCAATGGACAGGTGAAGGGGTTAACCACGATGTACTCGACACCTTGCAATCCTTGTTTGTCGATAGCGTGGGCTTAACCCATGCGGCCAATTTGCCGCAAGGCTGGCTTCCCTTGCCCATGCATCCTTTACAAGCGCAAGCATGGCGTGACAGTGATGACGCACGTGCACTCAAAAACAGCGTGATTGATTTAGCCTTGACCAGCAGCGGCTGGCTGGCCACCTCATCGTCACGCGCCATCTATCATCCCGACCATCCGTGGATGTTAAAAGTCTCTCTGCCTGTCAAGCTCACTAACTCGGTACGGCTATTAACCGCCACCGAAGCCAAGCGTGGTACCTTACTGAGTAAAATGCTCAACGCAGCCCCCGGACAAACGCTGCAGCAGCGAACCCCCACGACGACCTTTATCGAAGAGCCGGTCTGGTGCACCATTTTGTCCGAGCAAGGTGAGCCTTTATCACTGCCTTTGGTGAGCTTGCGCGACAATGTTTTCGCCCACCAAGCCGATCAAGATGTCCACCTGCTCGCCAGTATCAACCAGCCACATGGGCAAAGCCGCCAAATTGGCGCGCTGATCGCGCAAGCCGCACAACATCATCAATGGACACAGCACGACGCCGCACATCATTGGTTAGCCTCCTTCTTGGACCATATTCTGTATCCCCTGTGTTTGGCGCGCAGCGATTATGGCATTTTGTTACTGGCCCACCAGCAAAATATCTTGCTGCGTACCGCGCACGGTTTGCCTAGTGCCATGATGTACAGAGACTGCCAAGGTATTTGGGTCACCGACCCTGCCCCTGCGCTATTCCCAGATGCATTCAGTGAAGGGTTACCCAGCTGTTACGTCCCAGCCGACAAGGTTGACCCGTATCTGAGTTACTATCTGATTGGTAATACGCTAATCAATACACTTTCCGCGATCAGCGAAGCCACCGGTGTCACCGAGCAGCGTTTGTGGCAGGTCTGCCGTCAAGCTTTCGCAACGTGGCGAGCGAGCCACCCTGTGGATAGCCGCCTGTATGACTATCTTCTCGACTCGCCGACCCTACACTGGAAACGGAACTTTAACACCTTCCTCGCCGATCACAACGAAGCGACACTGGCCGATCCCAGTCAAATTTACACGGATATCGATAACCCATTTTATGGTGATAACGCACTGGGCTCATGGGTATTTAAACCGGTCAATCTTGATCGCACCGTGGGACTTCGCAGCCACTTGCTCGACGCGTCTTATCACCTCATCGACGTGATGGAGCATGGTCAAGCCAAAGCGACCTTCGTGCTGCACCAACCGGACAATGAGACCGCGACGCTAACCACGCGCTATTGCAATGATGAATCACTCTGGTGGTCGGCCGTTGAGCACGCCTTTTATCAGCATCAGTGCCAAGCACTGCATGCCAGTGATTACCCTCACGCTCTGCAATCCGTCGTCGCCCCCGGCACACCGCTGACACTGTCGCAGTTTAAACAGCACTGCCCGATTTGGCACCAAGCTCAGGCCCCCGATAATGAGGGATACCAAACAGCAGACAACGGCTTAACCCACCCAACGCGGCCTGAAAAACCACAAGGTGTGTTCTATCGTCGCTACTTTTATCATCTCAAACGCACCCTGACGCTACGTCCGGTGGAAATAGACCGCGATATCGCATGCTTTCACGCCTGGCATAACCATCCGGATATCGCCCCGATTTGGGAATTAGAGGGCTCGCTCGCTTTTCATCGCCAATATCTGCAAAAGGCGCACCATGACGCACACCTTATCCCCGTGATTGGCGAGTTTGATGGCCAGCCTTTCGGCTACTTTGAAATTTATTGGGTCGCCGAAGACCGGCTTGGGCCTTACTACGATGTCGCTGCTTTCGATCGTGGTATCCATATGCTGGTCGGTAATCCTCACTTTTTGGGACGTCAGTTTTTTAGTACTTGGGCGCAATCGATCATCCACTACTGCTTTTTGGCCGAACCTCGCACCTTAAATGTGATGGGAGAGCCGAATGCGGCAAATTGGCGTGTGGTACGCATTAGCCGTGGCGTAGGCATGAAAAAACAAAAAGAATTCGATTTCCCGCATAAGCGCGCCGCACTGTTGCAATGTGAACGTAACGACTTTTTCGCGCAGTATGCGCAATAAGGATGTAGTTATGACAAGGCATTATTCTGTTTTAGGTGTCGGGCTTGGCCCCTTTAATCTCAGTGCGGCGGCACTGCTGGCTCCCCACACTCAAACGATTTCAAGTTTGTTTGTTGAGCAAAAGCCACGCTTTGCATGGCATCCCGGTTTATTGCTGGATGATGCAAAAATGCAAACCTCGTACCTGAAAGACATGGTAACGGCGGTTGATCCAACAAGCCCTTATACCTTTATTAATTATCTGGTTAAAACCAAGAAATTCTATCCTTTCACAGCGCGGGGCGAACAAACGGTTTCGCGGTTAGAGTTTTCAGATTATATGGCTTGGGTGGCTCACCAGCTTCCCAACACTCAATTCGACACACCCGTCGTTAACATTACGCCACACGGCTCCGGCTTCGCGGTGAATACACCCCACGGGCAATTGACCTGTGATCATTTGATCATTGGTACCGGTACTCAGCCGTTTATGCCTGACTGTGCTGAGCCATTTGTGGGTGAGCAGGTCTTTCACGCCAGCGAATTGGCACTTCGACAACCGGACCTAAGGGGTAAAAAAGTCGCCATTGTTGGTGGTGGCCAAACCGGTGCCGATGTCTTCCAGCATCTCTTTGATGGTGAATTTGGCAAAGTCGCGCATATTGATTGGATATCTCGCCGCCCTAACCTACAAGGGCTGGATGAGAACCCATTTACTGATCAGTACTTTATGCCTGATTATGCAGAGCAGTTTCACGGTCTCGACCCCAAGGTCAAACACACTCAGCTTGCACAACAAAAGCTAGCCAGTGATGGTATCACCGAGAATTGCTTACAAGGGCTATATCAGCGCCTCTATCATGATAAATATGTACGCCGGTCACCGCCGTGGTGGCGACTGCTTCCGGGACAAACACTCACGGGTATGAAATCGCATCCATCCGGTTACCAGTTAACCACAACGGCGACGTTGACCGGTGACATCGCAACAATCGATGCAGACGTGGTTATCTTGTGTACCGGCTTTTCTCGTGCCCTGCCTCAGTGTCTCGATACCCTGCGCGATTGTCTTGACCTCGATGACAAAGGTCGGCCAAGTGTGAATGCTCACTACCGGGTAAGGATGCGAGAAGGCTACGCTCAGGCGTTGTATATGATGAATGTCGGCACGCATTGTCACGGCATTATTGAGCCGCAACTTAGCCTTGCGGCATGGAGGGCCGCCACCATTATCAATGCGATTAACGATACACCACTGTACGATATTGCCCATCACCACGGTCTGCTTGATTGGACACTGGCGGCGTCCACCTCTTCCACACCGAAAATGCAAAAAGTAGCAGGTTGGTAATGGCCCACGCACACACACAAGCGGCGAGACACACCGCAAGGTGGCAATCGATCACCTTGACCTTGATTGCTGCCTTGATGGGCATCGGTCAGAACGGACTCTTGGTCTCGCTTCCCCTGCTGGTAGCACAAGGTGGCTTCTCACTGTCGACATGGGCCGTGATTATTGCCGTGGGGAGCGTGTTGTTTCTCCCCGCCGCGCCATTTTGGGGACGAATGAGCGACCAATATGGTCCCAAGCTTGTGGTCCTGCAAGCGCTAATCGGCATGGCGATTAGCTTCGCGTTATTGCTTACTGCAACATTGGGTGCGCAAAGCAGCGCTATCCAATGGCCTTGGTTATCGCTTGCGGTACTGGCACGGGTGATCTACGGCTTAACGGTCGCAGGGATGGTGCCGGCCAATCAGCATTGGGCCGTGTTACTCGCCGGTGAGGCGCGTCGTATGCAAGCGATTACCTCCATCAGTATTGGCTTAAGCCTCGGCCGATTAGCTGGCCCGTTGATTGCCTCGGCAGTACTAGTGATCAGCCCCTACGCGTCACTGACGCTGATGCTATTACTGCCACTATTAGGCGCAATCGCTGTCAGTATGATGCCTCACTACGCCGGTAAAAAGGACGAACCTCATTCATCCGCCCGTCTATGGCTCGCGCCAAAAGCCATTTGGCCCTACATGGGTTACGGCCTTGCTGTATGTGCAGCGATTGCTCTATTGCAATACAATCTCACCCCCATGCTCAATCACCTCACCGAATGGTCCGCCGATAAAGTTAGCCAAGCCATCGGCTATTTGCTGACGTTAAGCGGTATCGCCACCTTAGCCGTACAAGTGTTAGTGGTAAAAAGACAGCGTCTGAGCACCGAGCGTATGCTAAGCCTTGGCGCAATCAGTATGGTGATAGGTTATGCCTTGCTATTAGTGCCACATTTTGCTGCGTTATTGATGGCAATGCTGGTCATATCAGCTGCTTGTGCACTTCTTATCCCCGCCTATACCAGCCAAGCGATGCAACGGCTCGACCATGAACCGGGGAAAGTCAGTGGTTATATCGCGATGGCCCATACGCTGGGTTATGGGTTCGCCTCTCTGTTAGCAACGCTCACGTTAAATTATCCGCCCCTGCCTACGTTAACTTGCCTGCTGCTTTCTTGCACCGTTGTCATTGGGATACTGGTAATCAAACCTGCAGCTTCGACTCGTTAACTCACTCATAGAGCAGAGACACTGCCACTGCGCACACCTCCTGCCACTTTTCTCGCCCTCGGACGTGAACATCAGCTTATCACCGAGGGCGAACAATGCTCTGAGATTAGAAAGAAGACAATAGTTCTCAGGTTACAATCTGATTTCATTGAGTTAATCACACGGAATGGCGTGGCAAGGATAGATGCAGCTAACTACACTGTCTAATAGATCGTCAGCTACTGGGTGAGAGATGCGCAAATGAAAGGAATCTTGTTGTCACTGATACTGGGCATTGCCTTTACCAGCCATGCACACGCGAAAGACATTACCTTTGGTATCGTGCCACAACAATCTGCGATTACATTGGCCAATAACTGGGGCCCGATTTTAGAATACGTCTCTCAAAAATCGGGGTACAACCTTGTCTTTCGCACTGCCAAAGACATTCCCGAATTCGAAGGACGTGTGCTCACCGGTGAATACGATGTCGCTTATATGAATCCTTATCACTACACCGTTTTCCACCAAAAGCCTGGCTACCAAGCATTTGCGAAACAAAAAGATAAACGGATTCACGGTATTTTAGTCGTCAAAAAAGAGGCGTCCATTTCCTCCCTTGACGAGCTTGATGGCAAGCGCTTAGCGTTTCCCTCCCCCGCCGCGTTTGCCGCCAGTGTGGTGCCACGTGCCGCGCTGAAGAATCAAGGTATCAGCATTACGCCACAATATGTCTCGTCTCATGACTCGGTGTATTTGAACGTTGCACGAGATTTCTTTATTGCCGGCGGCGGCATTGAGCGCACCTTTAACAATACCAATGCTGAAGTGAGCGAGCAGTTACGCGTGTTATGGAAAACGCCCGGCTATACGCCTCATGCATTCGCGTTTCATCCCGATCTTGACCCTCAAGTAGCCGACGCGATTAAAGCCGCCTTTCTCTCCATGAATGACAGTGAAAAAGGCCGAACGCTGCTGGGTAATATCAGCTTCAAAGGGATAGAATCCGCGCAAGATGAGGATTGGGACGATGTGAGAGCGTTAAACATTACGCTGTTGCAACACTTGCTGAGTGAATAACCCATGTCCTTGCGATTAAAGACCATCTTAGGTGTCGCCCTGATTGAGGCGATCCTGTTGGCGATTCTGCTGACATTAACTCTCAATTATTTGGAAACTACCAACTATCAAGGGCTCAATCAACGCGCGAGTTCCACCACGCAGTTGTTCGCCTCCACGGTAAAAAATGCGGTGTTATCGTTCGATCTCGCCACCGTCGATTCTTTTACGCAAGAGCTACTCCATAACAGCGATATTATGTATGTCGCGGTTTTAGGCGATAACGGGAGAGTCTTATCATCGGCCGGTAACCTTCCTGAATCTTTCAATACAGCCATTCTTGAGATGAATGCCCAGTCCGTCACGGATGGGCTGTATGATGTACGCGCGACCATTTCTGAATCTGGCATTGAGTTTGGGTCGGTCTGGATTGGCTTTGACCTGACCGGCCTGCTTAGCCAAATCAAAGACGCGAAAAATTGGAGCATGCTGATTGTGCTGGGCGAAATGTTATTAGTGGCATTGTTTTCTTATCTTTTGGGAAGCTATCTAACCCAGCGCTTATCAGAACTTAAAAATGCTGCCGATACCATCGCCTGTGGCGAGCGAGACGTACACATTTCAACCCACGGGAAGGATGAACTGGCCAGTGTGGCCGCCGCGTTTAGCAATATGATTCAAGCATTACGTGACTCCGAGAACAAAACTGCGACCTACCAAAAACGCCTAGAAGAGGCCAACCAGACACTAGAAAGCAAGGTGGCGCGACGCACGGCCGATTTGGTGCGGTCCAATGATCAACTCCGTGAGATAAACCATCAACTCAAGCAAACACAAGAAAAGCTGGTCGAAAGCGAGAAAATGGCCTCTATTGGGACCATGGCGGCAGGGGTTGCCCATGAAATCAATAACCCCATCGGCGCAGTGAAAAGTAACCTAAGAATGTGTCAAGAATATCTCGACACCTACCAAAAGTGGACAGACATTGCCGAGCGCGTCATTCACCAATCAGAGCCGCTCGAAACCCTCACGCACTGGAAAAAGCGTCACTATACCGATGACCTTTATGATGATTTTAGTGATAGCCTTGCTGATGCCAACGACTGTGTACAACGCGTGATCAATATTGTTTCCGCCTTACAGCAGTACTCCAGCTACAGCCAACAAACACGACAACACTTTCAAAGCATTGAGATCTTTACGGTGATTGATGAGGCGCTGAATACTCTCTCACCACCGACGAGTCTCAAGATATCGATCGCCGCTAACGTATATCAACTGCCCCCAGTCATGGGACGCTATGAGGAGCTGGTGATGCTGTTTAAAGAAGTGCTCAAAAATGCGTTGCAAGCCTGTGAGCGGGGCAATCCAGACGTTGCACACCGTATTGATGTGGAGGGGGAAAACAAGGGTGACTCGTGCACCCTCACCGTGAAAGACTCTGGGCCTGGATTACCGCGTGATCAGGGTCATCGTGTCTACGACCCCTTCTTTACCACCTTGCCGGTTGGACAAGGCATGGGGCTCGGGTTGACGTATGTTTATGATATTGTTCGTCATCACCAAGGAGAAATACAGCTTACCTCCTCAGCCCACGGCACTACAGCCGCTATCACCTTACTCTGTCAGATAGATGACGCCGCTGCGAATCATGCCTCATAACGACCATCCGATTTAGGAAGGTGTTTTAAAATTCGCTAAAAATTCGAAAATATTATCTAGACTCAACGGTGCGCCAATGCCATAACCTTGAACTCGCGTACACCCTTTTTCTCTCAAAAAGTCGATTTGGTTTTGATTCTCGACCCACTCAGCCACCACCTCAACGTTCATCAGCCGCGCACTCTGACCCACTGAAGTCAGGATCACTTCATCCATCTCACTCTGACCAATATTACGAACAAAGCGGCCATCTATTTTTATCACATCAAAGGGGAGGTCGCACATGGACTCAAACCCCGCAAAACCAGTCCCAAAGTCATCTAGCGCACAGGAGATCCCGAGGGATTTCAAACGTTCCATTTGCTGGCGCGTTAATGAAAAGTCATCAAGCCGGTCAGTTTCTACCAACTCGACTTCAAGGTGTGCAATCTCATCGGGGTAGTGCGGCGAAAGGTGCTGGATAACATCAACCACAAACCCGGTCTCTAGTTGTTTTGCAGTGACATTAACACTCACCGTTTTCGCGTAACCTGCCTGACTTAGTCGCCCAATCGCTTCCAGTGCCTGCTCAAACATCGAGGTGGTTAGCACATCTTCAAGTCTATATTGACTCAATAATGGCAAAAACTCCGCAGGGCTTTGGTAGTGTCCCGATGCGAGTCGACGCCTCACCAATGCTTCAAAGCCATCAATTTCATTGGTTACAATATTTAACTGAGGTTGAAAGAACGCCTCGAAGTGCTTGGCCTCAATATCGCGAATCAAGCTAACCAAACTGGCATCGTCTTGATGATCCTCAGGGCACGGTAGCCAATAGAGCGCATCGTAGAGCGGTACTTTGTCGGCTTTACGCGCCTGAATGGCCTCGAAAGACAATTCCTGCCAAGAGCGAAGCGCACTGAGCATTAATTGCATTGAAAGGCCTTTTTCCTCTTTTGCAGCATGCAAATGTTCAATCAGTTCGCTTAACAACCGGTGGCCTTCTGATGAATACTCAAACAGAGCAATAAATTTGTCGGCGATCCGATACCATTCGAATACCTCCAACTCATGCAAGTGTTCACTCACCCTTTGCAGACGTTGATTCCCCAGCATCACCGACTCAGTGTCATTAAGATTGCTCGTGCCTTGGTTATCAATGATCGCCACAAGCCACGGTGTTTTTGCGTCTACCGCCATACCTTGAATTTTCTGATTGAGCGCCTCTTTTGATAAGCAAGTAGTCAGGGTGTCGTTAGGCAAAGACGCGTGTTTATGAGTCAAAATGGTTTTCACCGTGTCGCACAACACATCGCGGTCCCATGGTTTGCTCACATACTGGCTCAACGCACCCGCATTAATCGCTCGAGACACACCCGGTAGATCGGCTTGGCCGGACAACATAATGGTGGCGATATCGGGATAACGCTGGTGGATGTTAATCAGTAACTCTGCGCCATCCATATTCGGCATGCGATAATCGGAAATCACAAGGCCAATATGGTGTTTGGATAAAATATCGAGTGCCTGCTGGCCCGACTCTGCGGTATGAATATAGGCTACAAAACGACGTAACTCTCGCTTTAACGCACGCAAAATATGTGGCTCATCATCAACCAATAGAATTTCCGTGTACGCCATCATGCGCTATGGCCTCCTCTTATCCCTTGTTCATCAGACGAGGCAATCTCGTCGGCGCAGTTATCTGAACACGGCAACACAATGGTAAACGTGGTCCCTTTTCCCAGCTCACTTTTTACCGTAATCTGGCCACCATGAGCAGCGATAATATCGCGTGAGACAGACAACCCAAGCCCCGTTCCCTGCCCCACAGGCTTGGTGGTATAAAACGGTTCGAAAATCGTCGTCAGCGCCTCATCAGGGATCCCCTGCCCGTTATCTTTAATTTTTATCATTAAGTGCTCATCATCAAGAGGCGCAACAAGGATGTTAATTTTTCCCTCGCCCTCGATCGCTTGGGCTGCATTAATCAACAGATTGAGAAAAACCTGATTGAGTTGCATGGGCTGACAAATAATGTCGGGCGTCTGTGGCGAATAGTTTCTCTCGATCTCAATAGCATACTTAATTTCGTTGTGGATAATCTTCAGTGTCGAGTCGATACCGCGACGAACATCGGTTGACACCCATTCGCCATTATCAGCACGGGAAAACTCTTTGAGATCTTTGACAATCGTCATCACTCTCGAGATACCCTCTAACGACTCTTCAATGAGATCGCTGGAATCTTCGAGTAAATAATCTAACTGAATCTTATCTTTTAGCGCCTGCCTATCAGCGCTCAACACCTTGTTCGCCGTAGCATCAATCTTTTCATCCAACTGATGGACGTAAGCGGAATATTTCTCTAAGTAGTCATACAAGGTGCGGATGTTAGACGAGATAAAAGCGATAGGGTTATTGATTTCATGGGCAATCCCCGCCGATATTTGCCCAATCGACGCCATTTTCTCAGACTGAAGCAATTGGCTTTGAAGCTGCTTAAGCTCTGAAACCACTTCTTGATAGGCATCCGAGCTTCGTTTGAGTCGCTGACTATCCGACATGGTGGTGACTGAGTCTTGCTTCGGGGCCGCCAACATTGTGGGTCGGTAAAAACAAATCGCAACCTGTGTTACCACACCACACGCTGACGGGATGGGAAGAAACTCAATGTCTTGCCACTTATGTGCGGCGTCGCTCCCCACTTCCAAAGATGTATCAACGATGACAGAGCCGGAGGACAGTAATGGCGTTCGCGTCGAGAAAACCGAATCGATGTTTTGCTGTAAAAATTGACGGTGGGCTGGAAAGCATGCCAATAGTGAGCGTCCAACCACTGTACCTTGGTTTGCTGGTAAGCGATCAAGGAAGCTCGCGTTTGCACTCTCAATGGTGTACTCATGATCGACGATACATATCGCTATTGATAGTTGATTGAACAATGCTAGTGACATGTCGCTATTCTTCACGTTTTCCCTCCCTATTCAGTCGACAGGGAAAACCGATAGTAACGTCGAATACCAACCCGTACACTCAGATCGTCTCCTGATACGATTGAGTAAAAAAAGCGCCAATATTCGCCGACCAAGACTGTAAAAGTTTCGCTTTCTCGATATCGTTCGCCCGAATCCACTGACGGCAGTAATGTAGGAGTGCACCATCACTGGCCTGCTCACTGTCAGATAGCAAAGACGCCTCACCGCTAGCTAAAACAATTTCTGCCAATTCATAATCATAGCCCCACAAAATAATGATATAGCTGGAGACCACGAGCGCGGTATCAAAGCGAGAAGGCAAATCACAGATGGGGTTTTTACCACTGTCACGACAACCGAGCTCTCGTGCCATTAGCTCGCCCAGCGACGACAAGACAGAAGCAAGGTATAAGCGCTCAGCATGTGCTTTGTCATGCCCTAAAAAAGCACCCAGTGATTTGCTTAAATTAGCCAGTTCGATATGTTCGTCGACCACCGCATAGTGCTCTTTGGTCGACAAGTGCTGAAACGCATTGTGCCCAACCATAGTGGCCGCGATGGATTCCACTGACTGAATACCCAATCGATTGATCGCCGTTTCTATAGACCAAGTTCGGTTGCGAAAGCCCAGATAGGCCGAGTTAGCCAGCTGCAAAAGTCGAGCAACCAGCGGCGGCTCTTCACTCACTACCCGTGCAATTTGTTCCATGTCAGAGTTTGGATTGTTAATCGTGGCACGTAGCCGGCGGACACAATCAGGCAGAACGGGAAAATCCTCGATACCGATGAGGCGATTGCGTGTTTCACTATCAATCGGCAATTTGTAGAGGCGCTCAACACTGTTGAGTACATTGGCAAAATCGTCTTCCGAGAAAGGCTTGGGCAAAACAAAGTGTACGCTAGGGGTTGCCAGTTCAGTGATCTTTTGCCGTGTATCTCCGGTGATCAGTGCTCGCACCGTCCCCGGATAGTGCTGACGAACCTGTTCTAGAAGTGCATCACCCTTCAGTTTTGGCATCAGTAAGTCACTGATAACTAAAGATAGCGATTGATTCTTTAATACCCCTTTCTCCCACTGGATAGGATTTTTTACCAGACTAATCGTCCAGTCAGGTTTCAAGCGACGAATAACCCGACCAATTGCCTTTAATGTGAGTTCGTCATCATCAACATAAATGATGTGGAAACGCGGCTTATCCATTCTTCCCTCGCATTTATCCTCAAACTGCTTATCGTGACAGTCAGGCGGCAAATGGACGCATCATCAACGCCGCAATTCTGCTCCTCGGAAGACTATCCAAGGCCGGGAGTGCTATCGAATCCTTCCTTAAGCGTAGCGCATGATGCCAAATTTTCTTGGTATACAAAGAGAAATCAATCGTCTATTAATGGAAGGGAGGATAAGGAGCAAGGTGATGGGGGCTCAATATGATTGAGCCCCCTATGACGGTGAACTACCGTAAGTCCATGTTACTCAAATTCAAACTTTACCATCACCGGATAATGGTCGGAGAGCTCATTGTAATAACCATCATGGTAGGTTTGTCCGGCTTCTTCTGGCCACTCACCCTCAAGGTAATCCCAGTACCATTGATCCTTTGCGGTTAATTGCACCACCTTCATCTCAGGTTCATTAGCTGGCATGGCATGATCGCGGCTCCACAAGATATAATCTAACGTGGTGTTATAGTTAAGATCATAGTCAAAGTGATAAGCGTTCGCTTTTGTGAACCAATTATGTTTAGCAGAAAAAGACGTTACTTCCGGCTCTGTGAAGCGCAGTGCACCACTTAAGGCTGCTTTCATGTCTTTAATTTCATCCTGACGGCTCCACTCCACATTCATGTCACCACCAATGATCACAGGCTCGTCAGCGGAAATCGCTGCTTGGTCGATAAAATGTTTGATTTCACCTAGCTGACCTAGCCGCACTTGATGCTCTTCATCGGACATCCCATCATGTGTGGCTTGTAAATGGGTGCCAATCAGGTGAAAGATCTCACCGTTTTTATCAATCTTGGCATACGCAAAACCTTTGTTAGCTTGATAGTCCCAGCTGCCCTTTAAACTGTGATGATAAATATGGGCCTTTTGGGTCAAAATGGGGTATTTAGACAAGATTGTCACGCCACCACGCACGACAAATACTGAGTTGGAACAATCCCCGGTGAGAGCGTCCCAGCCTTCGCCACTGCAGTCTTGCCCAACGTTGGGCGTTTGATAAGGGTATACACTTGCAAGCTGATTCATCGCTTGCTCGGCCTCAGCATTGAAGGCTTCACTGATCAGAATCACATCTGGTTGAGTGTCCATTGCAGCAATGGCTTTCGGCAACCGAGCCGCACGCTCTGCTTGATCCCAATCTTGAAGGTTACTCAGCTGCATAATGTTGTACGCCATGACGTTTAGCTGGCCCGCTTGAGCGCTAAGGCTTAGCAGCAACGCCGCTGCCGCTGAGAGCATTTTTTTTATTTTCATGTTTCCTCTTTTCGTTTTGCTTTCTAATTATTACGGAACAAGATTCCGATAAAACATTAGAAGCCTAACGAATAGAGGTTAGACCACTCTAAAAATCCGTATGATTTTTTGATAGTTTTGTAACTAAGATCACAATTGCGACTCACTTCTCAGTTTTTTTAGGGTTATGACTTAGTAAGAAGTTGAGTCTCGCTGGTAAAGGTATGTTTTTTAAGCATTGTTGCGAGATCGTCTTTACGAACCGGCTTAGCAATATAGTCATCCATGCCCGCTTCTAGGCACGCATCTTTATCCTCTGCAGTCGCATTGGCTGTCAGGGCCACAATAGGGGTTCGATTAAAGCGTGTTTCCTGCTCACGGATACGTCTCGAGGCTTGGTAACCATCCATAACGGGCATTTGACAATCCATAAAGATCAAATCAAACGGCTGCTTTTGCCAATAATCTAAAGCCTGTTGACCATTCTCAGCCACGGTGACACGTACCCCCAATTTGGAGAGCATGGCCTCCGTCACCCGCTGATTCACTTTGGTATCTTCGACTACCAAAACGTGCAACCCGGCTAACGACGAACTTTGTCCTGTGGACCGTACGACGCCCAATGTTGGTTGACGCTGTTGCAGAATACGCACAAGGTGGCTCTTCAAATCATTGAACTGATAAGGACGCCCGAGGTAGCCTTCAATACCAGCACGTTCAATGCGCGGTTTGTCGAGGCCATCGGGCGCAGCGGTTAACATCATGATGGCTGGACTTTCCTTGCCAAACTGCGCCCTGATCTTGGTCGCCAGTGAAAAACCATCCGTTTTGGGCATCAACTTATCTAGAATCACCACTTTGAATGGATACTGACTACTGATGCGCTCTTCAATCAGCGACATCGCATCGTCTGGATGCATACAGCAAGTGACTTGACAACCCAAGTTACTGAGCTGTGCCGTGGTTATGCGCATATTTAAACGGCTATCGTCTACCAGCAGCATAGGCGCTCCGGCAAATAAATAGGCCTCTACCGGCGTGGCGAGGGGGACGTTGCTTTTGCTAAATCGAACGGTGAAAAAGAAACGGCTACCTTTGCCCGGCTCACTCTCCAATCGCAGTGTCCCACCCATCAGATGCACAATTTGCTGAGATATCGCGAGACCGAGTCCCGTTCCTTGGCTCTGTGCCGTTGGGTCATCGCCTTGCTCAAATTTATTAAAGATGCGACTTTGCTGCTCAAACGGCACGCCTGGCCCGGTATCTCTGACTTCAAAGCGTAAGACACAGCTATCGTCGCTTTCACTGACACTCGAGACCCCCACTGCGACTTCACCGCTCTCGGTAAACTTCACCGCGTTCCCCACAAGGTTAATCATCACTTGTCGAAGCCGAGGTGCGTCGCCGATCAGCAAAGGAGATATATCTTTGTCGATGTCACAGTGAAATCGCAGGTTTTTTTCTTTAACCCGTAACGTGAACAAGTTTTCGATATCTTTTCCCAACTCAAAAACATTGAGCTCTAAAGGTTCCAGTTCTAATTTTCCAGCTTCAATTTTAGAGAAATCGAGGATGTCATTAATGATATCAAGCAATGAGATTGACGAAGTCTCAAGCATTTCGACAAATTCTTGTTGCTCGTCATTGAGATCCGTGCCTTTTAGCAGTGAGGCCATACCAATAATGCCGTTCATGGGTGTGCGGATCTCATGGCTCATATTGGCCAGAAATTCACTTTTTTTCTGACTCGCCTGCTCCGCATACCGGCGGTCGTCATCCATGCAGCTCAAGCGCTCTCGGCAACGCGCAATCATGGTGTTGTAACGCGTTTCTAAATCACTCCACGCGTGTCGATTCTTGGGCGTGGAGAGAAAAACCGGTTTATTGTCAGCGTCCCAGACATTGATTTGGTGGCGCATTTTCGCTAGTGGCGTGGTAAGTTCTCGGCTAATGATCCAAAGCGATATGGCAATACCGGATGCGCATAGACACAGCCATGCTGCCACTGTCCACATTAGATGTTCACTCATACTCGCTTTTGTTGCCGTATAGTTCGAGGCAATGTTCAAATTCCCCAGCATGTACTCGTTGCCCGCATCGCGATAAACCAAAGGCCATGAATACTCGAGAGCTTGGTCAGAAGGAGCAACGCCACGCTCTACTCGGGTCCCGTCGCTATCAAACACGCGCAAATAATCGATGTGAGGTTGCGCAATCAAGCGTTCGACTTGCCGCTCAAAGGCAGTGCTCTCTTCCCACCAAAGATGAGAGGCCATCACACTCAAGTCTTTCTCCGCAGTCATCAACAACGCACGCTCGACATCTCCTTTGTGCTCTTGATAATCAACATACAATAGCAGCGCGGCAACCATCGCGGTTAACAACGCCCAACACAGGGTTAGTTTGGTGATCAGCGCAACCGATAAAGAGCTACGAGCAACGGCGGTATCTGCCTTCATAGTCACCTAGTCCGTTTAAATCTCCATTAAAACTAAGCATAGAGGCATTTTCCGCTTTCAGCGAAAATTGTCATGATAAGTAGACAAAAAAGGCGCCCTTGAAGAGCGCCTACAGCAGAAAGTTTAAATTCACCTGTCTGGTTAATCCAATACGCCTCGACGCATTTGATCCAATTCGATAGATTCGAACAAGGCTTTGAAGTTACCCTCACCAAAACCTTGGTTACCCTTGCGCTGAATGATTTCAAAAAACACCGGGCCGATAACCGTGTTGGTGAAAATCTGCAGCAAGATACCGCTATCAACATCACCATCAATCAGTACTCGGGTATCACGAAGCTCGTCGATGCTTTCTTCATGCCCTTTCACGCGTTCATTGATCTTTTCATAGTAGGTATCTGGCGTGTCCATAAATGCCATACCACGTTGACGCAACGTGCGGACTGTCTCGTAAATATTGTCTGTCGTCAGTGCGATATGTTGAATGCCTTCACCGTTGTACTCTTTTAAGTATTCCGCGATTTGCGATTTGTCATCGCTTGATTCGTTGATGGGAATACGGATTTTTCCACATGGCGCGGTGAGAGCACGTGATTTCAATCCCGTCTTTTTCCCTTCAATATCGAAGAAGCGGATTTCTTTAAAGTTCGCGATACGGTCATAAAAGTCGGCCCAGACATCCATATTGCCGATGTCAACATTATGGGTTAAGTGATCAATCACTTTTAAGCCAGCGTCAGCCTCTTTGAGACGTGATTGCCAGTCGTTGTAGAAATCAAAGTCAACTTCATAGATGCTTTGATCGCCATAGCGATCAACAAAGTAAAGCAGCGAGTCACCAATGCCATAAACCGCTGGAATGCTTAACTCCATCGGACCAATGCTTGGTTCAACCACCTTGGCGCCTTGCTTTGCAGCATAGGCAATCGCATGCACGGCATCTTGGACACGAAATGCCATTGCATTGACACTCGCCCCGTGCTTTTTGGCAAAGCCTTGTGCTTGTGACTCGGGCTCACCATTGACAATAAAGTTGGTGTCGCCTTGACGATACAGCCAAACCTGCTTGTGCTTATGTTTGGCGATTTCCGCAAAACCCATCAATGAAAATAGATTTTTCAGTGCATCAATGCCCGCTTGATCCGGCGCCGTGTACTCAACAAACTCAAATCCGTCCGTGCCCAGTGGATTAATGGTTTTGACGGGCGCTTGCATAGTGGTCGTCATAATTGCTTCCTCCTTGTTCATGCCAATAGAATTAGCACCGTCAAAGAGGAAGCACTAGCATGACACCACCGACAAAAGGTTACTCAAATGTTAACCAAAGTTGTCATCTTTTATGAACAGTCATGCGCCAATGCGATAATTAGCGGTTTATCTGGGTGATACACTCTCTTTAAAGTGTAAAGAAACCCACCCACGCAAACATTTCATTTACATTTATGCAAACTAAAACGCAAACACCGCTGTCCTAAAAAGCAAAAAGGCCGCTCATGTAGCGGCCTTTGACAGCAGAAAAGAGATGAAGAGTGTCACACTTTCAAACTGTAGCTTGTTTGTTGCGCATTCGGCGTGATCGTCTTTTCAACTTGCTCCATTAGCGCTTGCTGACGCTGGTTGTAAGCGTCCATTTTTGACTTTTGTGCTTCTTGCTCAGCAACGCGATCGATCAGCGACTGATAATCACGTTTTTCTTCGCGTTGCTCGCCGGATGCAGCGGCTTCTTTTTGTTCTTCACGCTCTTTGCGGATCAGTTCAGCACGCTCTTGCACGCTCATTGAGTTATTGAGACCGCCATTGACCTGATCGTCCTGACGATCGCGCTGACGCTGCATATATTGCTGCGCCAAAGGTTGCGAATTGATTGACGTCGGCATAGGTCCTCTCTCAAACAAGGTGACATCTTGATTAAATTTTAGCCTATCCGCCCACAAATTGATATGCCAATTTATCATAGACAGAGTAGTGCATGGCCTAGTTGTTGCAAGCTTATCGAATGTAAGCAGGGCCTTAGGCAATACAGATGCCCAAGAAATTACTGATCGATTCCTCACCGCTTTGCGTTGTAGTTATAGAAGACGTGAGGTGTCACCCAAAAAGGAGCACACAGATGCTAGCAGGAAAACATTGTGTCATTACCGGCGCTGCCCAAGGAATTGGGCGCGCGATTGTTGAAACTTTCATTGCACAAGGTGCGGAGAAAATCTACGCCATCGATCTCAACATGGATGCAATGACCGATTGGCAAGACCATGCGATTATTCAACCCGTCGCACTCAATGTGTGTGATCGTGACGCTGTTTCCAGTTGGGTGCAAACATTGCACCAACAAAATGCGCCTGTCGATGTGTTGGTGAACAACGCTGGGATTACCCGCGACAACCTACTTACCAAAATGACAGAAAGTGATTGGGATGCTGTCATTGATGTCAATCTTAAAGGGGTATTCTCCATCACCCAAGCCATTGCTCCGCTGATGTTAGAGCAAGAAAAAGGCGCGATTGTGACACTGTCATCTGTGGTGGGGACAGACGGCAATATCGGTCAAACCAATTATGCGGCCTCAAAAGGGGGTGTGATCGCCATGACTAAAACATGGTCCAAAGAGCTCTCTCGCCACGGTGCAAAAATACGCGCCAACTGTGTCGCGCCTGGTTTTATCGAGACACCGATGACAGCCAACCTGCCCGAGAAGGTGATTGATATGATGAAAGCCAAGACACCATTGGGCCGAATGGGAACGGCTCAGGATATTGCTGACGCTATCTGCTTTTTAGCCAGTGATAAGGCGAGCTTTATTACCGGTCAAACACTTAAAGTCGATGGCGGATTGGTCATATAATGGTGGCAACGCCAACCATTTAGAGGTATGCATGACGCCAACACTTTTCATTACGGGCGCAAACCGGGGCATCGGACTCGCGTTAACAGAGTTGTACCTAGAACACGGCTGGCAAGTAATTGCTTGCTGCCGTTTTCCCGGCTCTGCCCCTCATTTAATGACACTTAAAAACCGCTATACCACGCTCTCAACCCATGCACTCGACGTGACAGACCACGCCGCCGTGCAGCAGCTCGCAACAGAGCTGAGCGACGTCCCCATCCATTTGTTGATCAACAATGCTGGGCTCTATGGTCCCAAAGGCTACGCATTCGGTGAAGTCGACACGGCCACATGGCGCGATGTTTTAGAAGTGAACACTATTGCACCACTCGTCATTGCCGAGCACTTTACGCCACATCTCATCAAGGCTCGTCACAGTGGTCACACACCCATTTTTGCTTTTCTTTCCTCCAAAGTTGGCAGTATGAGCGACAACCAATCAGGGGGCGGTTACATCTATCGAAGTTCGAAAGCAGCGCTGAATGCAGTGATCAAGAGTCTTTCCATCGATCTTCGCGACCAAGGTATTCGTGCGGTTGCGTTGCACCCTGGCTGGGTACAAACACAGATGGGTGGACCCAATGCACTGATTAACGCTCAAGAGTCCGCTCAGGGATTGAAGCAGGTGCTGGATACCCTGACCGATAGCCAAAACGGCAGTTTTATCGATTATCAAGGCAAAGAGATTGGCTGGTAAGGCTTTAGGCGGCGCCAAAGCCGCCTTAGACAATCCCATTAAATCGGGAAGAATGTCATGGATGCCATGCTATGCACGACTTGATTGATATGGCGATTGGTACTGTCGGCGACCATGACCGCCATCATGTCCTGAATGAGGATCATCTGACTAAACAAGCGCTCATAGCTGTAATTAGGCACACCATTTTTACCCACACCGTTACTCAGTAAAAGCAGCTCGCCGTTATCATCTTTCTCGTTGTTCAATAACCAAGCCACTTTTTCGAGATTGCGCGCACAGTTATAAAGCTTTTGCTGATCAATATCGTCAAGCAAGAAAAATTCTAGTTGGTGATTGTAACTCGCACTGATCATGCCGGTAACACCCGCCATCAACGCAAATACCCGGTCGCCTCTAAACTCGCTAGAAAACGCCAGTGGTAACAGCGCAATCCCATCCATGCCACCCAGCTCACGAAAGCCGTTTTCAGGACGTTTCTCAGCCATGAGCTGAGCAACACGCTTTTCGATCGTCATTCCCGGTACTTTTCTAAGCTCTCGCGGATTACGCTTGTAGAGTTTTACGATTAATTGCTCAGTCAGATCGCGAATTTCCGCTATATGGATATCCGTGATCAAATCCATGTCTGACTTAGCGAGATTTTTAATATCGAAGGGTCTGCCCAGTTTTTGCGCACACCCTGTGAGGCTGAGCACCACTAAGCTCATCCATACCCAGCGCATCATAAAAAACATCCTTGCGTTCTTTGTCCGGCGATAGAATACCGATTTAATTTTACACGGTGCGCATCAACAAAAAATCTTGTATGCAATGTCACATTTTGGTGTGTCTTGCAGACCCTGTTGTGATTAAATCATCTAAAAACAACTAACTATCGCAGGCTTTACATAGGCATCCATTAGGCATCCATTGACTATACTAATAGAAATATCAAAACGTAGTATCCCTGATGAAGTACCTACTTTTTGCCGTCCTCGTCGCTATGCAACTGATACATGGGGCGGCGGCCAACACAGAAAAAACACTAACCTATGCGGTCCCACACTGGCCGCCTTGGACAGATACCCAGACCTATCCCTACCAAGGTATTGATGTCGAGATAATCACTGCACTCGCGGACAAGGCAGGATTTAAGATCAACATGCTGAAGTGTTCGTGGAAACGGTGTCTGAAATTGCTCGAACAGGGCGAAGCGGATATTGCGACGAATGTGCTCAGAACGGCGGATCGTGAGGGCTATTTGCATTATTTAACCCCCGCTTACCGCACCAACCTTGATTATGTCATTTACACACACAAGGGGGATATGCGTGCCATAACGACGAAACAGCAGCTCTATCCCCTTCAAATTACGATTGAGCGCGGCGCGCATTTCCCAGACGAGTTCAGTCAAGATAAGAACATTCAGACACGTCCTGTCAGTCAAACCTTGTTTGCGATTAAACAACTCATCAATCAACGCGCCAATGCAGTCATCGGTGAGGAATACCAACTCGATTATTTGGTTAGCCGCCTCGATACCAATCGCGTGCTCGAAAAGCAGCCACTCCTATTTTCTGAGCCGATTAACGCCTACATAGTGCTATCAAAAAAATCTCACCATGCGGAGGCAGTCGCTCAGCTCAGTGACACAATTGCACAGATGATGGATTCTGGGCAGATTGAATCGATGAAGCGTGATTATTTACGTCCTAATGAGTGAGCGTCTTTTGATACATGGTGAGGCAGTCTTCCGCGATCACTTGCTCTTCATCGGTCGGGATCACCCAAATCCCGACTCGACTCGTGGTGCTCGAAATACAAGATTGGTTGGCTTGATTCGCCTCGCCATCTAAATCCACTCCCAGCCACTGGCAATGGGCCGCTACCTGCTCTCGTACTGGCGCGGCGTGCTCGCCAATCCCAGCAGTAAAGACAATATGATCCAACCCACCTAACGCTGCCGATAAACTGCCAATTTCACGCGCAATACGATAGCAATAATGTGTGACCGCTTGCTGCGCTCTGGGTCGGTCACTATTCAGCAAGGCACGCATATCACTGCTAATGCCAGACAAGCCTAGAAGCCCTGACTCCTTGTAGAGTAACGTCGTTACCTCGTCAATCGTCATTCCCTCTTGCGCAATCAAATGTAGCACCAAGCCCGCATCGATTGACCCACAGCGTGTCCCCATCGGTAAGCCTTCCAGCGCTGTGAACCCCATGGTAGAAGCAAGGCTAGTTCCGGCTTGGATAGCACATAAGCTTGCACCATTCCCCAAATGTGCCACAACCACACGCGCGTCATGATTAAAATCAGGGATAATGGTTGGCAAGCGCCGCGTTATATAGTCGTAGGAAAGACCATGAAAGCCGTAACGCTGAAAGCCTCGATCGAACATCGCGTAAGGTAAAGCGAATTGTTTTGCTTCGAGCGGCTGATGAGCATGAAACGCTGTGTCAAAACACGCAATTTGTACCAGTTCAGGCAATCGCTCGCCGAGTATCTTAATCGGGGCAAGACTGTAAGGTTGATGCAAAGGGGCAAGCGGCGTTAACGCTTCCAACAACGCCACTTTATGCTCATCCAGCTGAGTCGCTTGATGAAAGTGCTGACCGCCATGCACGACACGATGCCCAACCGCGACAATATCGTCCAGCAGCCCTTGGCGTTCTAACCAGATAAGTAACGACGCAACGGCAGCATGATGGTCCGGCGCAGAACCCGGGGAGACCGCGCTGATCCCCGACTTATGACGGGTCATGGATACATCATAGCGATCGGTCCCAAGCCCTGAAAACTGCCCCTTTACTAGCGCGTGAACCGATGAACCGGGCCCCGAATCCACGGGGCCCGCTGTATCAAACAATGCAAACTTCAAGCTCGATGAGCCACTATTAATCACTAATATTTTACCCATTGCACCGCCTAGACTCGGGTCTGTAATGTCTTTCTTTGATGCTCAGCCAATAATAAAGCTAACGCACTTGATGCAATTCGCGTGAGTGCATCATCCGCTCGGCTGGTGAGCATAATGGGCACACGTGCGCCCACGACGACACCCGCGCCGGTAGCATCGGCAAGATAGCTCAGCTGTTTCATCAACATATTGGCCGCTTCGAGGTCGGGGGCCACGAGAATGTCGGCACAGCCCGCCACGGTGGAGTGAATATTCTTGGTCGCACGGGACACTTCAGACACCGCACTGTCAAACGCCAGCGGCCCGTCTAATTCGCCCCCAATAATCTGGCCGCGCTCTGCCATCTTGCACAACGCCGCAGCGTCCAGGGTGGAGTTAATTTTCGGGTTAATGGTTTCAACCGCCGAGAGAATGGCCACTTTGGGGTTGGTGTTGCCAATTGCATGGGCTAGCTCAATCGCGTTTTGAATAATATCGCGCTTTTGGGCAAGGCCTGGATAAATATTAATCGCCGCATCGGTAATAAATAGAGGGCGCGGGTAGGTCGGCACATCAAATGCCATCACATGGCTCAGGCAGCGTTCCGTTCTCAGTCCACCTTCACGCTTGACCACTTCATGAAGCAACTCGTCAGTATGCAACGCGCCTTTCATTAGGGCTTCAATTTCACCAGAGCGCGCCATCGCCACAGCTTTTTCGGCTGCTGCATGACTGTGCGGTGCGTCGACAATGTCAAACTCACTGATATCCAGCTCGGCTTTGTCCGCCGCGGCCATGATCTTATCGCGAGGGCCCACCAAGGTAGGAATGATTAATTGCTGTTTTGCTGAAGCCACTGCGCCACGGATAGCACTGTCGTCCACTGGGTGGACGACAGCCGTGCGCATAGGATCCGGATGATCTGCCGCGGTCAAGATAGCGTGCAGTTGTCCGCGTTCCGTTAAACGGATTTCGGGGAGCACAGCTCGCTGGCGCCGGACCTTCTTTGTGGGCGCAAGCACACGTGCCTCGCCATCAATCACTATATCACCACGTTGGTTTTCACATCGGCAAGCGAACACAATGTGGTGACGTTTATCGTCCATTTGATCAACACGAACGGCAACGCGCAGCACGTCTCCCAGCATCACTGGTGCTTTAAATGCCAGTGTTTGGCCAAGATATACGGTCCCCGGCCCCGGCAACTGTGTGCCGAGCACCGTTGAGATCAGTGCACCGCCCCACATCCCATGAGCGATGATCTCTTGGAAACGGCTACTTTTGGCAAAATCATCATCCACATGGGCCGGGTTGACATCCCCTGACATGATGGCAAACAGCTTAATGTCTTCCATGGTCAGGCGCTTTTCTAAAAAGGCTTCATCGCCTACTGAAATCTCATCGTACGTCTTATTCTCGATGACCTCCTCGTTATGTGTCCCTGTCATAGTGGACTCCTTCAATGAATCGAATCAGTCAAATCGTAAACGCTAATTAAAAACGTAAGTGGTGTCCCGCGTCTACGTAATGGGTGAGCCCCGTCAAAGCACGTCCCGCATCTGAGGCAAGGTAAACCACCGCACTCCCTACATCTTGCACCGTGGCTAAACGACGCAATGGTGATCGCGTTTCACCGTCGACGGCTAAGGCCTCGAATTCTTTAAGTCCAGATGCTGCACGGGTACGAATCGGCCCCGGTGAAATGGCGTGGACACGTATGCCCTGCGGCCCCAACTCAGCCGCCAAATAGCGGGTAGCAGACTCTAAGGCAGCTTTTACCGGCCCCATCATGTTGTAGTTATCCACCGCCTTATCGGCCCCATAGTAGGACATATTAAAGAGTGCGCCGCCTTCTGGCATCAAAGGCTCCGCACGCTTCGCCATCCGAATAAATGAGTGACAAGAAATATCCATTGCCAGTGAAAAGCCATCGCGCGAGCAATCCACCACACGACCGTGTAAGTCCTCGAGCGGTGCGAAGGCGATAGAGTGAACCACAAAATCTATCCGCCCCCATTTTTGTTTAGCGCGCTCAAATAAGGCATCGAGTTGGTCATCGTCTTGGACGTCACAAAGCATCAACTCCGGATCCCCCATCTCGCCACGCAAAGGCTCAACGAAACGCTCCGCTTTCGATGTACCATAGCTCACCAGCACTTCTGCGCCGGCTTGCTGCAATGCTTTTGCACAGCCAAACGCGATACTGTTCTCATTGGCAAGCCCAGCAACAATGCCGACTTTACCTTCAAGTGAGAATAGATTGGTCACAGTGTTCTCCCTACCTTTGTGTTGCAAGATTGGTTTAGTGCTCACCCAGTATTGAGTGATTGCACTAAACGGACTGAAAGATTTTATGTCAGTCGCAAGTTTTCAATTTAGACCCAAATCAGGGGATGTAGCAAAAGTCACGAAGGGAATAAGACGCATTTTACGCTAAAAAGGCAGACACCTTTGCTAATTTTTGATGACAAACAAAAACGGCCATGTATTAGAGCAGAGTCAATGCTCTAGTCAGATCAAGGATACACAATAGGCTAAATACAAAAACGCCACCGACAAAGCGGTGGCGTAATAACGATGTGCTTAACAGAATTTAGGCTAGTTCTGCCATCACACATTTTGCGAGATCGGCAGGACGGTAGTAAACCGACTTCATGACCTTACCTTCACGGATTAATTTACCTTCGACCGTGACATCTTTGGCACACTTGGCAATAATGCCATCGGCCTTAGGGCTGGCGACCACATCAATGCCTTTGTTGGCATAAAATGCTTGGGTATCTGCAAATTCACCTTCGTTACGGCATACCTTACTCATGTTGCTGCTGTGCACTTCATCCCAACAGGTCACAAAGTCAATACCGAGACGATTAGCGATTTGCAATAATATATCAATGAGGTAGCTCACCTCTAACTGGTCACGGTATCCGCGTGAGCCCATCTGTACTGCACGGCCCATCAGTACATACACGCTATCAACAATGGCATCTACCTGTTCAACCAATGAGTCCGCTTCCGCGAGCTCTGTCATTTCTTCCACCGCTAACGCCGTGTGCAGATCGTCCGCTTTCTCGTCCAATGACGCAGCATCGTTACAAGGAAGATCAAACGTGTTACGAAACGCTTCGATATCACGATAAAGGTGGTCGTATAGCGCTTGATCAAGAACAGCAAATTTCATTTCTCGGACCCTTTGATAAACAAATACGCATGATAGCCATGCCCGTACACAAGGGGCCATACAATAGCACTGCTTGCGGATGGATAAAATCGCTTGATGGGAAACTTTACGTTCGTCCTCACCTAGCGCACAAAATTCATTCAAGGTTTCGATACGATTGCCGTTAGCTTCTTATAATGGTGACAATCAGGCTTAGGCTTGCAACCTGTTAAAAGGATCTGACGATGAAAAAACTGATGCCGCTTGCCGTGCTATGTACAAGCGCGCTGATCGCAACCAGCGCAACCGCTCAAACCTCTCCGCTTAGCATCGGTGCGAGTGCCAGTACGACGAGTGTAAAATATGCAGGACAGACAGAAACCGGCCATACATGGGAAGCGAACGGCACGCTCAGACTAACGGAGTACAGCAGCTTGTATACCGGGTACGGTCAAACCACCGCAGATTTTGAAGACAGTAATGGAATAGAGAGAACACTAAAGACATCATACATTCCTCTTAGTCTCCAGTTCACCGTACCAGGCGAAATGGGCAGCTTCTATTTGCGTGGTGGTGCCAACTACTACCGTACGGAGTTTGGCAGTGAAAAAGACATTGGCTGGGGAGCGACAGGAACGGTTGGGGTCAAGCTCAATACCACCACTGGGCCAGGGCTAGCCTTCGAACTGACCTATGCCGACCGCGGTGATGCTGAAACCAGTTCAGTGACCGTCGGTACCAGTATTGGCTTTTAAATCATAGTTTCTCACAAGCGGTAGATACGCCGCTTGCGGTGTCTCGACCAAGCATGGCGCTCCGTCGTAGTAATACATGGTGATACCATCGGCGCCGATGTGTACATGCGTCAAACTCACTGTGCTGGCATCCTCCCTGTGCATGCACACTGACGCACGACCACGCTCGGGCAAATGGCTGCGGTGATACGCCAGCAGTTGCTGTTGGGTCGGCACTGTGCCGCCCATTTGCCTTAAATAGTGGGTTCGCATGTTTGTGGTGGTATCAATATCAATCGCAGAGGAAACCACTGGCGGCTGGCAGTCAACACGCCGCAACGTCTGACCGTTCCATCGCCAAGCCCGAGGAACAACCTCCGAGCCGTGTGTCTTATCTGATAGGCCATCGACTGCAAAACCGAGCAGCAAAAAGGGAGCAAAATCGCGCAACGCATCGATTGGCAACGCGTTCGCAATGTCATCCAGATCGGTGCAAACCGCTAACGCTTTGACCAACTGCCCTCGGCTTAATCGTGGCGCAACCGTTTGGGCATGCTGGTAATCATTCAGTAGACAGACAATCACGCCAAACTCGTTGGCTGCAATCCATGTCCCCATACCGTCCGGGTCGATAGGCATCAATACCTGAGTCTGATCCAATTGATAGGTCTTGGGTGGTAGCGCACGACTGCGGCCTCGCGCTTCATCACGATTGAAGAACAGGTCTATCCCATCCTGTGAAGCCTGCCAAGTTAACGTGCACATCGAAGCTGATCTCGCTCGTAACTTGCGGTCGCGGCCGCGACACCTATATGTTCATCCAAAACTTCACCAAGTTCATAGGCAGCACTGCGGATCATAGCAAAATGATGCGTGGCATGACTGGCTACCACAATAAGCTCGCGCATCACTGTGGTAGAAAGGCACACCGTATTGGTGGCATATAAGGTCACTTGGGTAGAAATATGCACGGGGCGATGCAGTTGTTGATGAGAGAGAGACTCTAGCCACTCGGCAAGCCATTGCCACTCTTTGCGTGCCATCTGCCGGTCGTGCTCAACCAGATGCCCACGCCGACGCCTATCGGCATCGATATCACCACAGGCTTCCCCTTGCTTGAGTGCCACATACACATCAAGCGCATGACGCATATGCTGACCGATGGTGCTAGTAAAGCCATCTGCTTTCTTCTGGCTGTACGTGGTATCAGAGAGGCTTTCGAGGAGCTTCAGCGCTTGGCCAATCACGTCTAAGTTGCCGCGAATCACGGCGCGATCTTCTTCGTTAAGAGAACAATGCATACTCATTACCTTAGTACAGTTTGACAGTCAGTGGGATCTGTCATCCTGCGCTGTCCTGATCCCATCCATACCTAGCAGAAGTCATGCCGTTTAATCAGTTTGTGGATAGCGCGTCATCCATTGTCGTTCCTCGCGCCAAGCATTCAGCAGTACCCGTAACGAGGGCGGTGTATAACCTTGCCGCCGCCACGCCGCGCCAATCCGGTAAAGGTGGCGATACTGACTCATCAAGGCACGTACTGCTTCGCAATAACTGCTGTCACTGTCCCAGATATGTACTGGCTCGCTACTGGCACCATTGATTTCCACGATGCACAACGTCTCTCCTTTCATTAGCGACGAAATGTCACGAAACTTGATATCAAAACGGCCAAAGTAAAAACCATCAATGTCGTTGGCAATCTCGTCCATCTTTGCCCGCAGTTCAGGTGTCACATAGTGTGCGCCCTGTTTAAATAGCGCACCTCGACAGTGGCTACCAGAAAATGCCAAGGTCACCCGCTCTCCCTTTGCGATCACCGTATCGAGTCGGTGTTGATGACGAGCATGGTATAAGTGGGCACGTGTACCAATATCAGCATGCTGTTCAATCAGCGTTTTTAGCGTAGACACCCCATCGCCTATTACTGATGGCAAATACTTTAGCCCCAGAGAGATAATCTCACCGGTCGCCTCACCGGGATATCGCAGATAAAAGATCCCCGCCTCGGCAGGATAAGGGGCAAGCGCTTGAAAAATAATCTTACGGTGGGTCGGGAAAGCCTCAATGTAACGATGCAGTTTGCGCTCACTATCGATGTATTGCACACCGGCGCCTCGACACCCTTTATCCGGTTTAGCAACCAATGGAAAACTAATCGCTTGTTGCGCTAGCTTCTGCTGCAGTAACGACAGACTTGTTGAATCCACACCTTCAGGTTTCTGCCAACACACATAAGGGGCGATATATTGGTGCGCCACGTCCCCTGCGAGTGCAAAAATATCTGATTTCGCCTCCCCCACCATGCCAGATAAAAAAATGCCAGGGTTGGCCAATAAAGGGACAGTCATACTGCGGTAGTAGGCTGCAAGTACGATAGATTGCGCGACGACAGGGGTATAAAACGCCCAAGCGGGTAAGAACTCAAACCACCCCGACGTACGTACAACAGGATAATCTGGCATACCCGTTTGTCCGGTCAGTACCGATTTAGACTTGGTCATACTGCCTCTTTGTTAATTTTGGCAATGCTCTGCGGCGTAAAAATCGGTTCACCAGCACCAGTCCAACGACTGCGACTAAAAACGCCCAGCCAGTCAGCTGCCGCTCTGCCAACCAAGGATTATGCTCAATCTCAAATGCTCCCCAGAAGATCAATCCGGTCCAGCACGCTGTCGCTACACCAACCGCGAGGGCAAATATCACTACCGAAATGGAGAGGAAACCACTGAGGCTATAAGCGACGGTCCGTAAACCTGGGATAAAGCGGATTAGGAATAAGTTGAGGAACAGTTGGCGGCGGAGTGCATGGCGCGCTCTTCTTACCCCTTTTTGCGTCAGTAAGCGAGCCCGTAAACCTCGATACCGCCGCGCATAAAGACCCAGTAAGTACAAAGCCATATCACCGCTGGCAATGCCAATAAAGATTGCCAATAACGCAGACGGCCACGGCAGCAAGCTCTGTACCGCAATATATGCCGCCAACGCGATAGCAGCGTCTTCTAGTAAGTATGACGTGGCAATAATAAGAAAAAATAAACCCAGCGGCGACCATGTCGCCAAACTGGGTATCAAACTCTCGATCATCGGCGAACTCCTCTCTATTAAACATAGACAGCAGATAGACACGCTCGCCGACAAATGATTAGAAAAACGTGATTACATACCGCCTGCAACATCAAAGAGGCTGCCAGTTGAGTATGAGGCGCTGTCCGACAACAGCCAGGCAATCATCTCGGCCACTTCCAATGTTGAGCCCCCTCGCCCCAATGGAATATTGTCCGCGACGCGGGCGACGCGATCAGGCTCACCACCGGCAGCATGCATATTGGTATCAATCGGACCCGGGCGCACAGCATTAACACGAATACCTTCGCGTCCAACCTCTTTCGCCAAGCCAATGGTTAACGTATCGAGTGCAGCTTTCGTCGCCGCGTAATCAACATACTCGTTTGGCGAGCCAGTTTTTACCGCAGCAGACGATACATTAACAATCGCCCCGCCACGTCCGCCACGCGATTGCGACATACGCAAGACGGCTTCACGGCAACACAAAAACGCACTGGTCACGTTGGCCTGAAACATCGCGTTGATGCGCGCCGCATCCATCCCACTGACCGAAGACTGAGGCTGCATAATACCCGCGTTATTGACCAGCGCTGTGACATTACCTAAGCGGTTATCCGCTTCGCTGAACAAACGTGTTACGCCTTCCTCGGTCGAGACATCGGCTTGAACCGCAATTGCGTTTACACCAATGGCTTGGAGTTCATCAACCAACTCAAATGCAGATTCACTGTTGCTTAGATAGTTAATACAGATGGCATAGCCACGCTGTGCTAACAACTTTGCGGTCTCTCGGCCGATGCCGCCGCTTGCCCCGGTTACAATCGCAACTGGATTCATTGCTACTCCTTTTCGCTTAATCCGCAGACACAGGCGGATGATACCCCATTCTCACCGCTCCCCAGTGTCGACCACCGACAAAAAGAGGAACAGACAAATCATGCATCACTTCACCTGTGTCACGTTTATAGGTCTGCAACAGCATGGTATCAGTATGTTGCCCACAACGCCTACCTGTTCGGTCGTCAAATAAGCGTTTTGTACGGTTACCGGCGATATCTTGCGCATAATCACCGGTAAGAGGCTGACAAAATCGCTGATTATGTGTAGGTACATAGCCATTGGTATCATTCGCAATCACATAAACAATGTGGTCATCTTGCTCTAAAATCGGCTCTTGAATGGGGGGTAAGAGGCGATCACAAAAGGCATCAAAACGCGTGGTATATTTTTGCGGATCCGTATTGGCAATGGGTTGATACTGACGGTCGAACAGATCGGATTGGCTAATCGTGCCACTGCGAACCGCCTCCTCAAAGGCCTCTTGAATACGATCACGACATGCACAGGCGGCAGCGAAGAAACGCTGGTGAGGGCTGGCATCCGATAATTCTGCAAATACTGCATTGGTCATCTCGGCAGTATCCATCAAGCTCTCCGCTTCTTTGGTCAATGCACTCACTTGCTGATCACTACTCTCCAATCCGCTTCGCACTTGCGTGAGTGATGCAGCGATTTGCTCTAAGCTAGCACTGTTAGCGCTCGATCCCTCAGCAATTTGTTTCACCGCCTCTTCTACAGTATCGGCACTGCTAGAAAGCTGCTGTAATAGCTGACCCACCTTTTCGACATTACTGGTTCCGGTATCCACATCTGTCGAGAGCGCTTGGATGTACTCCATCACCTCACCAGACTCTGTCATGATCTGACGAATGATACTCGCCACTTCTGTAGTACTTTCAGAGGTGCGTTGCGCAAGCTGGCGGACCTCATCGGCGACTACGGCGAAGCCTCGCCCCTGCTCACCGGCACGTGCGGCTTCGATGGCTGCATTGAGCGCCAACAGATTGGTCTGCTCTGCAATTGCATCAATGACGTTGGCGACATCACTGACCTTATTCACGTTGGCATCTAACGCTTGAATGCGAGTAAGTGTGGTCGCTGTTTTTTGGTTGATTTGGCGCATTTCATCAATCGACGCGCTCAACTGATGGTATCCCTGCAAGCTTTGCTCACGCATTGCGCTAACTTGTTCCACCGCATCGGTTTGCGCTTGGCAATTTTGTGCTAAGGTTTGCTCGATATGCTGTGCTGTATCAGTAATTTCCACCACAGCCGCGTACTGCTCCGCGAGGTGGGTATTGAGAATATCAACCGAATGCGACACTTCCGCCGCTGCCATCGCATTGGTCGTGGCACGATTGGCTAAACGTCCGATGGTTTCCACCGGTAAGGCATGCGTTTCAGGCTCATTCTCCTTATCCGTTGCCTTTTGGCCATGCCGTCTTTCCAACCAAACCACCAGCATGCTGAGTAATGTTTGTAACCCCAAGGCAATGAGCATTATTGCGGTGGAGATTGGCGCCATTAGCCAGAGTCCAAACGCAATGATCACCGTTATCATTGCCATCGGGACGATCATCTTTATCAGCGGAACTGTTTCCTTGTTTGTCATTCGTCACCTATCCCTGTTCAGTCACTTGCCATCTGTGGCTATGCTTGTATTGACATGACTAACACATCGCCACTCTGCCTTGCTTTATTTTTGTACACAATTTCATACTAATTACATGCTTTTTTGGCAAAGTCGGTGAATGAGATCAAATTTAGACCAAAGCCGTATAGGCCAAAATCGCTGAGTCCTTACTACAATTCGAAAAACCTTGTGTTCCCATCTTAATCACGTAAAAGTGGGCTAAGCTGACCATAGGTTGTTGTTATTAACGAGAGACTCATGATTTTTAGTCGGCGAGTACGCCATTCCACCCATGCATTTTTGGCGCTTGCAGTCACTGGCTTTACCCTCGTGTGGTTTTCACTTGCCGTCCTCCCCGACAGCGAGCAATTCGCCATCATCTGGTACGCCTCCGCAGCCGGTGCTTTTGCGCTTACTTGCTTTCCTCGCTATGCATGGCCGATTGGCCTGCTTGGCTTTATCGTTGGCATTTATTATGCCGATACCTTGATGGGCATCCCCCCGTCACTCAGTATCGGTCTTGCCTTAATTAACGGTTCGACTGCCTTACTGGGCTGTTTTCTATACCGCACCATGCGGGTGCGCTTTGGTAATGCCTTGGAAGGCATGTGGCCGTTTATTCGCGGTATCGGACCCACTATCGTGCTGTCACCATTGCTCGGTGCAGTTTTAGGTGCCAGCGTACTCTCCTTTCATGACGCGATGCATGTCGACTACGCCTTGGGACGCTGGTATCTAAGCGAATTGATCGGCTTTGTTGCCCTCTTTCCACTCTTGTTAGTGATCAATGCCGAACGCCGTTCTAAACGACAAAATGCACTGATTGTTCACACATCACCCAGCTATTTATTAGCCAGCTGTGTGGCCTTATTCGCACTGATCACTGCGGTGCTCTACGCTATTCCTTATCCATTTATCGCATTGACTGGGCTCTTTTTCCTCGCCGCCACCTTACAAAGCCGCTTAATTGGCCTGAGTACGATTGCGTTGGCGGTATTGAGCTTTGATGTGCTGAGTGCAATGGGGGTATTGACCTTTCACCTAGAAAGTAGCTACCAAGCCTCCATCCCCATGCTGGCCACTGCTGCGACCACGCTAGTCATTGGCGTATGTATGACTCAACTGGCTTATAGCTATCGCCAGCATCAACGCCAACATACTCAGCAACACTCCTTATTGACTCAGGCCATGCACAATTCATTAATTGGGATGGCGATACTCGATTCGCGCGGCTATATCCAAGATATCAACCAAAGCCTTGCAACTTTTTGGGGCTACCGACAGCCCAAGCTACGCGGCGTCCATGTTTCTCGCTTTACCCGAGAGGAAGATCAAGATGAGTTGAAGGCCTATTTTAACGATCTGATCATCGGGAATATTGATAATAAGCGGATGGAAAAGCGCTTTGTCCGCAGCGATGGTTATGTTGTTTGGGGACGGCTCTCTGTTACTGCGGTACGTGACAAACACGCCGGGCATGTTACCCATCTGATCAGCCAAGTCGAAGATATCAACCAACTCAAAGCGGCACAACGTGAACAAAAACGTTGGCTCGCGCGCTGGCGGTTTGCACTTGATATCAACAAGCTCGCGGTATTCGAATTAAACACCCAAACAAGTTTACTGATCTTTTCTGATTGGTCTGCGCCCTTACTCGGCATTCAAGCCAAGAAGATTCGCACCTATCAAGCTTGGCTCGCACGGATTCATCCCGAAGACCGCCCTGCGCTTGAACAAGCCATGAAGCTGCTTGTTGATGGCCATACTGAACGTGTCATTGAAGTATTTCGTTTTCAAAACGCATCAGGTGAGTATCGTTATCTTCGCCAATCTTCCGCACGCCAAGACGATGACGCCCAAACTGTGCTCAGTACTGCGATTGATATTACCGAGCAGTACTTAGCAAATGTGCAAAACGATACGCTACGACGACGGCTAGAAGCCGCCACACAAGCGGCTAACATCGGGATTTGGGAATATCACGTTCAAGAAGATCGCCTCGAGTGGGATTCACAGATGTATCAGCTCTATGACATACCGACAGGCGCCGGTTGCGAAACACTCGCCACCTGGCAACAACATATTCATGGTGACGACTTTCCACGCGTTCAGGATGAACTCACGCAAGCCTTAGCCAATATGGCACAGCTTGATACGCAATTTCGTATCATCGATCGGCAAGGGCACACGCGGTATTTGCGTGCCTTAGCGACGACGCAATTTGATGATAACGGCCAACCCATCCGCATGATTGGTGCCAATTGGGATAATACCGAAATTAATGAACTGAACGCGACGCTTGCCACCGAGCGTGAACAACTCAATGTGGTAATGAATTCTATTAATGATGGCGTAATCACCTTGGATGAGAAAGGCCATTTGGTCTATCTCAATAATACCGCCCTAAAACTTGCCAATTATCGTGAGCAGGCCCCGATTGGCCAATCGGTCGATGATGTATTTTATCTTTTCCATCATGGAGAGCCAGTTCGCTTGTCGTACCTCAGTGAACAACAGCTCAACACGCATTTCGAAACCCATATTCAAGATGCCTATCGGCTCGTGCTCAATGATGTCAAACAAGTGTATGTTTCTGTCGCCATCTCTCCTTTGTTAGGCGATAACGAGCAACAATCACATCGTGGTTATGTGGTGGTATTGAGAGATGTCTCAGAGCAGCACGCCTTAATGGCACAGCTCGATTACAATGCCAACCACGATCCTTTGACACAACTGCCCAATAGACGCGCATTTGAAACCTTCATGGAACAGCACCTCGTGCAAGCGCGAGAGCTGGATATACCCTCCGTATTAGCGTTTATCGATCTCGATTTATTTAAGATCATTAACGACTCGGTGGGTCACCACGCTGGGGATGAAGTGTTGTGCCAAGTATCCCAAGCCTTAGCCGATAACATTCGCAGTGACGATGCGGTCGCACGCCTAGGCGGGGATGAGTTTGCGGTACTGCTGACCAATTGCAATCTGCATGATGCTAAACGCACGATCAAAGCGCTTATCCATCGCTTAGAACAATTATCTTTCCCTTATGGGGAACGTATTTTCTCTATCAGTGCCAGTGTTGGACTTGTCAATGTCACCGATAATGCTCTGTCCCTTTCCGATTTGATGAGTCGCGCGGATGTGGCGATGTACTCAGCCAAATCCACAGGTCGCGGTCAGATCGTGGAATACGATGATATTTCAGGCTCGGCACAAGGACGGCATAATGATATGCAAATGGTCGGTAAAATCACCCGAGCGTTGGCCGAAGACCGATTCACACTTTATGGTCAGCAAGTTGCGCCGGTTGAAGGACCGACAGTCGAACACTGGTACGAGTTATTGGTCCGTATGGTGGACACCGATGGCAGCATTGTGAGCCCCGGAGAGTTTATTCCCGCCGCAGAAGCTTTTGGTCATATCCGCGATATTGATGAGTGGGTGGCGAACTATGTCCTGACTACTCGCGCACAAGAGTTGGCGGATTCTGGGTTAAGATTCAATATTAACCTGTCCGCCCATTCGATCAGTGACCCCAACTTCCAGGCCCGACTCAAACAATTGGTCGCCGAGTCTGTCTTCCCCACCGACAGGCTATGTTTTGAGATCACGGAATCGGCACTGATCAGCCACCTTAACTCCGCCATTTCTTTCGTTGACGAGCTACGTGCCTATGGCGCCCATGTGGCGCTTGACGATTTCGGCTCAGGACTATGCTCCTTCCACTATCTCAAATTGTTTAATGTCGATGTGGTCAAAGTTGATGGTCAATTTGTGGCAAACTTGGCTGATAAGGAAAATAAAATAGATCGCGTGATTATCGAATCCATCGTCAATATCTGTAATACCATGCAGTATAAAACCGTGGCTGAATGGGTCTCTGATGAAGAAAAACTCGCTTTGGTCAAAGACATTGGTATCGATTATGTTCAGGGATTCTTAATCGATCATCCCACGCCACTCGATACATTACTTGCCAAAAAAGCATTGAAGAAACAAAAAGATGTTTGATGGGGTTGCGTGATGCCGAAAAGATAGGCAATTTAAGCTTTTTTGCTTGGACTGCCTGTTATGAATCAATACACGCTTGCGGGGTGTGGAGCGATCCTGCTGTGGAGCAGCAATGTCGCCCTGATTCGCCACGTGACCGAACTGCTTGGCCCTTTGGGTGGCGCTGCTGCCATTTACTCTATCGCAGCGCTCTGCTTAGTACTTTTTGTCGGGACACCTAAACTCAGTGACTTTCCGCGTCGCTACCTGATTGTTGGCGGCGTGTTATTCGTGGTCTACGAGTTATGCCTTTCGTTGTCGTTAGCGTGGGCCAATACGCGGACACAAGCGATCGAAATGGGCGTGATTAACTATTTGTGGCCATGTCTAACCGTGTTTTTTTCCGTGCTCATCACGCGTCAAAAAGTCAGTCTTTGGCTTTACCCTGCCTTGATGGTCGCCTTTTTAGGCGTCGTTTGGACCGTCGGTGGCAAACAGGGGGTGTCTTGGCAACATTTAGTCGCCAATATTCACTCTAATCCATTGAGCTACACACTGGCGTTCAGTGGTGCCATCATTTGGGCCATATACTGTAATCTGACTCGCATGAGTGCGCAGGGAAAAAATGGCATCACTTGGTTCTTTATCGCCACCGCCATCACACTCTGGATCGGTTTCGCGCTCTCCGACGCGCCAGCACTTTCCGCTTCTTGGTCAGACGTCGGTTATGTCCTATTGGCCGGTGCGGCAATGGGGGGCGGTTACGGATTATGGAACCTTGGCATCCTTAAGGGCAACTTGGTGTTTTTGGCGACCTTGTCTTATTTCATCCCGATTTTATCGACATTTTTGTCCGCCATTCTTTTGTCGACCGAACTAACGCTCACCTTCTGGCAAGGAGTGGCGATGGTGACGCTTGGCTCACTGGCCAGTTGGTGGCTGACTCGTGCACCAACCCGCCATAACACACCAAGTACCGCAAAATCGCACTAGTCACACGGTAGTCTCCAGTCGCGTTCGTGACTGGAGACCGTTTACTGAGCCAGCGCCAACGCCGGTGTCGGGGCGCCGTAATAAAGGCAAATACGTTGACCATTGATGTCTTTCACATCAAATTCAATCTCATAAATGCTTTCCATCACCGGCTTCGTTACCACCTCGTTCACCGAACCACTGGCAACCACTTCACCGTTTTTCATCGCAACCATATTGTCGGCGTAACATGCGCTAAAGTTGATGTCATGCATCACCACCACCACGGCTTTATTATGGCGGTGCGCCAAGTCACGCACCGTCTGCATAATGGCCACAGAGTGGCGAATGTCGAGGTTATTTAACGGCTCATCCAAAAAGATGTAGTCGGTATTTTGCGCTACAACCATCGCAATGAAGGCCATCTGGCGCTGGCCCCCACTCAGCTCATCGATAAAGCGGTCTTGAAGCTCCTCCAAACCAAGCTGCGCGATGGCATCATCAATGATCCGATTATCGTCGCCACTTAAACGGCCTTTTGAGTGAGGAAAGCGACCAAACGCGACCAATTCACGAATGCGAAAGCGCATATTGATATTATTGGACTGGCGCAACACCGCAAGACGTTTCGCCAATGCTTCATTGCTCCACTCGGCCAACGGCTTTTCACCAATTAAAACCTGCCCCGCATCACTGTCAGTCAGTCGACTGGCCATCGATAACAAGGTACTTTTCCCTGCGCCATTGGGCCCTATGATTGCAGTCACTTTTCCCGGTGGAAACAGCACGCTGGCTTGGTCAACCACCTTGGTTTGCCCATAGGATTTAGAGAGTTCGATCAGTTCAATCATAATGGTTAAAACTTATTTTTAGTCAGCAGGTACAGGAAGTAACTCCCGCCAACAAAGTTGATAATGACACTGACAGTGGTTTCAAAACCAAACCACTGCTCGACAACAAACTGACCGGTTAGCAACAAGAACACGGCCAAAATGCTGGTAGCGATAATCAAAAAGCGGTGCTGATAGCTGATGAACATTTGTCGCGCGAGGCTAACCACAATCAAGCCAAAGAACAGCACTGGGCCGACAAGCGCCGTTGATACTGCAATCATCACCGCGATAATCATCATCACTTTAAGAGTAAGATGGCGAATATCGACGCCAAGACTAATCGCGTTGTCTTCTCCTAGCCAGCACACGTCCAATTGATTGGCATAGCGATAAAGCGCGAGCAAGCACAATGCGAGCACCGGAACACACATGTACACCAAATCACGGTTCGCATTGTTAAAGCTTGCGAACATCGCATCTTGCAGCACCGCAAACTCACTCGGGTCGACCAGCAAGGTAAAAAACTGACTGATGCTGCCAAACACACTCCCCAGCACGATACCAATCAAGAGTAAGGTGTAAATGTTCGCGCGTCGGCGTCGAAAATACAGCGTAAATAAAACCGTGGCGCTAATCGTCATTAAGATCACGCATACCACAAAATTTAAATACGGATTAATCAGCAATACGCTGGATGCGCCAAATACCACCAGCAAGGTTGTTTGCAACAACATGTACAAGCTATCGAAGCCAAGAATCGACGGTGTAAGAATGCGATTATTGGTAATGGTTTGGAACACTAACGATGACGCCGAAATAGCCACTGCTGCGAGGGCGATCGCCAATACTTTCGGGGTACGACGCGAGAGAAAATAGGCGTAGTTATCCGCTGTAAGGCCATGACCCAGAAAGTATCCAGCGACGGCCAACGTACCGAGGAAGACAAGAGAGAGTTTAACCACATCACGCATTGGCTTTATCCCTCATGACTAAATAAATAAAGACCGCGCCCCCAAGAATGGAAATGATCATTGCGATCGGCACTTCGTAAGGGAAAATCAACACTCGACCTAAAATGTCACAGCTCAACACCAGCACAACGCCCCAGAATGCAGTCCATGGCAGATTGCGTTTAATGTTATCGCCCATAAATAAGGACACTACGTTGGGAACAATCAGGCCCAAGAAAGGGATGACCCCTACGATCATCACCACGGCCGAAGACAAAAGCGCCACGACCATCACGCCGAACAGCACCACTTTTTGGTAGTCCAAGCCAATATTTTTAGCAAAGCTTTCGCCAATACTGGCGGCGCTGAATTGACTAGCATAGGCGTAAGCAATGGCACAAACAGGCACAGCGACAAACAAGATTTCGTAGTTACCCGACAGCACGGACGAAAAGTTAGCGACCGTCCATGCCTGCAAGGTCTGAATCAGGTCGTATTTGTAAGCAAGAAACTGAGTGAGCGAAGACACCACGTTGCCGTACATGATGCCAATCAGTGGTACCAGTACCGTGTTTTTGAATTTGAGGCGCTGCAGAAAACGAACGAATAACCATGTGCCCGCCATGGCAGTCCCGACAATCATGGCCAAGTCCAACCACTGGCTCGCGCCGGCAAAGACCACCAGCGTCAACACATAACCCAGTAGCGCACAATCAATGGTGCCAGTAGTATCAGGTGAGGCAAATCGGTTTTGACAAATCTGCTGCATGATTAAGCCGGCAACACTGAGGCCGGCACCCGCCAAACAGATGGCCAATAATCGCGGAATTCGACTGGTGGTAAAAATGGTCCACGCTTGCGCATCGCCTGCGAGTAGATTTTCAATCGATACGTGCGCCACCCCTATCGAAATCGATAACAGCGCGAGAATCACGAGTACGGGTATAGAGAGGTATTTCACAACACAACTACCGTTGAGACGCTTACAATCACAAAGACCCGGGGAATGCCCGGGTCAATATTAGCCAGTTATTTGGCGGTTAAAGAACGCGATTTACATCGTCGATCATCTTATCCATCGCCGTCATGCCCGCCATGGTGATGTACCACGCCGTTGGGTCTAGATAGCTAATACGGTTGTTCTGATGGGCTGGCGTTTTGTTAACCAGTGGGTTATCAAAGCGCGCTTTCGCTTTACCCACACCTTCCCCGATGGCTTGCTCACGATCTAGCACAAGAAGTACATCTGGGTTGGCATCGGCAATATACTCGAAAGAAATCAAGTTGCCATGAGAGCCGGCGACCTCGACATCGTCGCTTTTCGCAGGTTTTAGGCCGAGCTCATCAAACACCATACCAAAGCGGCTTTTCTCGCCGAACATTGCCACTTTGCTACCGTTGCTCATCACCATCAACGCATTAAAGTTATCCGCAGCGGCTTTGTTACGTGTGCTAGCAATTTTGGCATCCATCTTTGCGATGATTGCTTCCACTTTGTCTTGTTTGTCGAAGACTTGACCTAGCATACGCCAGTTTTTCTGCACGCTCTGCCAGTATTGGTTGTAGTCTGCTTGGAACATAATCGTCGGGGCGATTTCTTCCAACTCTTTCATCAGGGAGGCCATACGTGCTTCAGCAATAATCAGGTCCGGCTTGGCCATGAAAATAGCCTCATAGTCCGGCTCTTTTACCGTACCCACGGCGACGTACTTTTCATCTTGGTACTTGTCCGCAAGATAGTCGGGCATCAGTGACTTGACCACACCCACAGGCTCAACACCAATACGATCTAACACGTCTAAGCTACCTTGGCCCAACACGACCACACGTTGTGGCACACCATCTATCTCGATTGTACCCATCGCATGCTCAATGGTTTTTGCCGCGACTTGGCTACCAAATAGTAAAGATGTCGTTAAGATAACAAGTTGAAAAATTGAACGAAAAGCTCGCATCGCTAGTTCCTCATCAAGGTTGATGGCAGCATGCTAGCGCAATTAAAAAACGAAGTCACGAATAGAAGTGAGAATCGTTCATATTTATAATTATATTGATATTGCGCAAGATAAGAGACATCAATCTGTGTTTGCTATCCGAGCAGCGATCAACAGCAAAAGTGACTCAGTGACGGCTGATGCCTACCTTGATCTGGCGCAAAAGAACTGTTTTTGTTTGCGCCACTATCCCCTCACACACCATCAAAAAGGCCTACGTGATCACACGCCATGCTCTGAATGACCAAAAAGCAAGCGATTGCATCGACACAATCAACATATTTGGTAACCATTAGGGGGTATTCGCGGTAATATGCAGATAGTTGTGATCGGGATCGCGCGTTACTAGGGCGTTGTTACATACACTGAGTCCATCTCATCCGGCGCCAGAGCAAAGACAATAAAGACAGTTAGAACTGTCGCAAAATCGGCACCGACATGAGCTTGACTGCATCTAATAAGTTGTTTGAGGGTTACAATGAACGAGATTTTACTTGCGGTCGTCGCTGGTGCCATCGTTGGCTTTTTCTTCAGCGCGATCAAGCTACCACTGCCTGCTCCCCCAGTACTATCGGGGATCATGGGCATTGTTGGTATCTACCTTGGCGGCATGGCCTATCAGGCCGTGATCGAACGCTTTTTCTCTTAACTTAAGATAATTGGAGCACATTATGGCTACCCCACATATCAATGCCGCAGATGGCGCCTTTGCTGAAACCGTCCTGATGCCAGGTGATCCACTTCGTGCGCAATACATTGCCGAGAACTTCTTGGAAAACGCAGAGCGTGTCACTGACGTACGTAACATGTTTGGCTACACCGGTACCTATAAAGGGAAAAAAGTGTCAGTGATGGGCCACGGTATGGGTATTCCATCTTGCTCAATCTACGTGCATGAGCTGATCAAAGACTACGGCGTGAAGAATATCATTCGCGTTGGTAGCTGTGGTGCTGTGAAAGACGATGTAAAACTGATGGATGTGATTGTTGCACAAGGTGCATCAACCGACTCTAAAGTGAACCGCACGCGTTTCGCGAACCACGATTTTGCTGCGATCTCTGACTTCCATCTGCTGGAAACGGCAGTAGGTGAAGCGCGCAAACAAAACGTTTCTGTTCGTGTGGGTAACGTCTTCTCTGCAGACTTGTTCTACAGCCCTGAAGCGGATCTGTTCAACACCATGGACAAGCTTGGCATCCTTGCGGTTGATATGGAAGCGGCCGGCATCTACGGTGTGGCCGCTGAACTGGGCGCGCGCGCACTGACCATTTTGACTGTGTCTGACCACATCATCCGTGGTGAAGCCTTGAGCTCAGACGAGCGTCAGAAATCATTTAACGAAATGATGACTGTATCGCTTGAAACAGCGATCAACCTGTAAGTGTTGATCGGAGGAAACGTGTCTAGCGGCAAACTGCCCCCAGCGGCCGGTGACTTGCAGCTGAACTTTTGTAAAACGCTCACTTGCCCAAATTTTGGGTCCACTGATGAGCAGCATTACTTGGTTCAGCACACCAATCCGGCACGCCCAACCTTGGTATGCCGTGAGTGTGGTGCGTTTCCTCCATTGCTCAACAACCACCAAGTGCATGCAGAGCTGATCACTCAGCGACAACTGCATGCCGATGGTTTATGCGCCTGCACCAACCCAGATTGCGAACATCTGGGCAAACCCGTACTCACCCACCGAGCCTGCTACCATGCGTTTGGCTACAGCGGTGACAAACAGCGCTATCGCTGTAAAGGGTGTCAAAGCACCTTCGTCGATCGCTGGTCGGGGGTGAATAAAAAAAGTGAGTTACAGCAAAAGTTGTTGGCCTACCTGTTCACAGGCCACACGGTGCGAGAGATTTGCCGCCGTCTAACGCTGAACCCCAAGACCTTTTACGATCATCTCAACCATATTGCCGCTCGCTGTCGGCAAAAACTTGCGGCTTATGATACGCGCTTTTTGGGCGAAACCACCCAAGGCCACCTTGCTAGCGTACACGCACCTTTGCAGCCACACAGTCAAAATGGCGTGCAATGGCTCGCCACGGGGGAAGCACATAGCGGTTATGTGCTGCTGCAAGACGTGAATTATCATTCGTACGATCACCCAGTGGTCAATGCTCAGCACGATCCCTATCAAGATCATTGTCGATTTATCGCCAGTGCGCCTGATGTCGACCGAAGCGAAACACTCGCGACGCCCGAGGGATTACTCGGTCGCGTGGATGCAAAATATCGCGCGGTTTTCGCTCGCTCGAATGTGGAAGACCCTTATACCCAGCCACTGCATTTTATCTATCCCAACCGTGGCACCTTGATACGTCCACAGTACACAACCTATGCACACTACCTAAATCTCAAGCCCTTATTGGCGCATTGGCAAAACATTGTGGTGTTTTCACCGCAAGAGCCTTTGCTTCGCTCTGCCTGCTTATCCGTCTTTGAAGCTGACATTCGGGATAAACGCGTCAGTCACGTATACGTTGAACAGGACGCATACTGGCAACCCGGCGCAGAGCCTGAGAAAATTGATATCGTATTACTCAGTTGGTGGCGCGATCGCTGGGCGTTTACGCGCAGTGGTGAAGGCACAAAAGCCATTTGCGATCATGGCCAAGCAAAAGGCAAAGAAGCGTACTGGTTAACCCATGCTAGCTGCGATGCATTGAAGAAATATCAGCAACATTTTCATCAGCAATTTGCGCTGTTAGTCAATGAGCCTCGTCGACGCTTACGTCCCGGCGGCCTGCTTCCCCTGCTTGATATTTACCGCGCGTGGCACAACTTGTGTTGGCAAGACAAGCAGCACCAAACACCGGCTCAGCACCTTGGTTTGACCGACCGGCCGCTAACATTGGCTGATCTGCTCCTTTAACCGCGGCTTCCTTTCCATTCCCTTGATAAATCACGCGGTGTGACTTGACGCGTATCACTTTTTGTTGCCTAAATAAGACTGTGGTTTCTTTACAGGGTGTTTTATTTGGATATTCAACTTCTTCGTACCTTTATCGAGGTCAGTAAAACACGTCATTTTGGCCACGCGGCCGATAACCTCTATTTGACGCAATCGGCAGTCAGTTTTCGAATTCGTCAGCTCGAAACCCAACTCGGTGCCCCTTTATTCATTCGTCAACGCGGGAATGTTCGACTCACAAGTGCCGGAGAACGCATGCTGCCTTATGCGGAAACCTTGCTACAAACATGGCAACGTGCTCAGCAAGATGTCACCTTGACGCAAGCCGCCAACGAGCAGCTCACTATTGGCGCCTCCCCAACGCTTTGGGAACTAGAAGGGGTCAGTGACTGGATTAATCGTATATGTGCCAATCAACCTGATTGGGTGATCCGCGCTGAAGCTACGCCTCGACAAATGCTGGCGCGTCAATTGATTGAAAAGCGCATTGATGCCGGTCTGACGTCTGAATTACCCAAACTCGAAGGATTGCACTCCCATCACCTCGGCGATTATCAATTGCAATTGGTCAGCCACCTGCCCGATGTGACCATGGCAGATATCCAAGACTTAGCGATCGTCTATTTGGATTGGGGAACCCGCTTTGCTGTCGAGCAAAGTCGTATTGAGGCATTGCAACGTCCACCCGTCCTCCATACCCAATCGTGTCACCTTGCGCTTAATTATTTACTCACCCACGGCGGCGTTGCATTTCTACCGTCTCTGGCTATTCAGCCATACATCGACCGTGGACAACTGCATCTGGTAGGCACCAGCCCAGCATTGGTTCATCAGCTTTATCTTGTCTGGTTAGATGGCAGCGATAAGTCACATTTAATCAATGAGTTACAAAGCTCTACTGGCCAGCTTGTCCCAGAGTAAAAAAAACACGTTTGCAATGATAATTTCACTAGTCGGCGGTGAATTTTTGGGCTATCTTAACCTTTAAGGGTGACGCGCTCGTTGCCTGAATATCCGGCTGCAAACACAGCCACGTAAATACATTAGCGTTAGGAAAGCACCACCATGGCACAGTGGGATCAATGGTTAAAACATGGCTCTCAACACAAAGAGAAGTTCAAGTCCCGACACCACGACTATTTTGATGACGAGGCACCACGCGGTAAAAAAGGTAAGAAACGTCAACAGAACAAGTCGCGCCGTCAACAACACGATGATGGCTTTTTCGGAGATGACCGTTGACAAACAGTCGCTAGCCCCCAATCAGATTGCAAGACACGGTGGCCACACCGCCCAACGGCAACAAAACGGGTTCAGGCACATAGCGAGATAGCACACGCACAGCTAAATAGAATATAAGTAAAAGGGCAACGTATTCCGGCGTTGCCCTTTTGTGTACAGCAAGCCACAAAGGCTATCAATGGCGTACTGAGTAATATGTATTACGCTGTTGCCGCCTCCCATTTGGCCTGATGAGCAGTGACCTGAGTTCTGGCAGACTTCCAACGCGTATCAAGCTGCAAATCTGTCCAATCAATCGTTTTTGCTACACGCAATTGACTGGCCGCGGGGACATCTGTGATGGGCAAGGTATCGAGAACGGCAACCGCGCTATCTCGGTCATTACAGACCAACACCATATCACAGCCTGCTTCCAAGGCTGCGCGTGCACGAGCCGGTGCATCGCCTAATACATGTGCCCCACCCATACTGAGATCATCAGAGAAAACCAGTCCTTTAAAGCCCAGCTGCTGGCGCAAGATATGGGTCAACCAGAACGCGGATGCACTGGCAGGCTGCCCATCATGATGCGGATACACCACATGAGCCGGCATCATGGCATCCAGTAAGCCTTCCTCGATGAACGCTTTGAAGATGGCGAAATCCGACGAGTGCAACATCTCACGCGGATCATGCGGCGTCACCAGATGAGAGTCTTCCTGTACCCCTCCGTGACCCGGAAAATGCTTGCCCGTACTTGCCATTCCCACCGCGCGCATGCCTTGGGTGAAGGCACGTGCATAACGAATAGCCTCCGCGGGATTGTCACCAAAAGCCCGATCTTTAATCGCTGCGCAAGCAAATCCTAAGTCCAACACTGGTGCAAAGCTTAAATCAATCCCATGCGCGATAAGCTCGGCGGCCATCAACCAGCCGGCTTGCTCGGCAACACTAGCATCCGCCTTAAGAGCCCCATAAGACTGTGCCGCTGGAATACGTGTGAACGGCGCTTTAAAACGCTGTACACGCCCCCCTTCTTGATCGACACCAATTAGAATATCGCGCCCCGCTGCTGCACGGATCTCTGCAGTGAGCGCCTGCAGTTGCTCACTGTCATGATAATTGCGTGCAAACAGAATGACACCGCCCACACTGGGATGAGCTAAGATCTCTTTTTCCTCATTGTCGATACGCTCTGCGTGAACATCCAACCATACTGGCCCCATCATATCTCCTTCATCCCGTTGTCAGCCGACTGCCACGCCGGCACGTTATACTGGTGCCAAGGCCTTACGAGTACGTGACTTGCTTGGCAACTGAAAACCTTGTGACGTATTGATACCGTGCGTATGCCACGCTGGCAGCCACTATCACAACAGAATAATCAAGCACTTTGCCTAGATTCGCAATCTGTTTATACTCGTGCCATGGAAGGGGTATTCAACTAAACAGCTCTCTATTAGGGGTCCCCTCATCTGTCCGCGCAGGGTGTTAATAACGCCCAGTGGTTGCGCAATTTGTGCATTGATAAGGAACACATATGCCTCAACCCGCAGCAGATATATACATCGGTGTGATGTCTGGCACCAGTTTAGATAACATTGATGTCGTGGCAGTACGCTTTACACAAGCTGGGCACGTTGAGCCCATTGCGCGCCACAGTGAGCCCATGCCGCAAGACATTAAAGAAACCGTCATTAGTTTAAGTCGCGGCCACCCTATAGCGATCACTGCGATTGGGCAGTTAGATCGCCGTCTCGGCGAGTGCTATGCCCATGCCATCAATACCTTGCTAGAAAGCGCAAGCTTGCGCCCCAAGCATGTTGCTGCAATCGGTTGTCACGGACAGACCGTGTATCACCAACCCAGTGGTGATTATCCGTTTACCATGCAACTGGGTGATGCCAATGTGATCGCAGCGCGAACAGGCATTACCACGGTTGCCGACTTTCGCCGCAAAGATATGGCGTTTGGCGGCCAAGGCGCGCCACTCGTGCCCGCATTCCATAACGATTTATTTTCCGATGCCAAGCAACCGACCGCAGTGGTCAATATTGGCGGTATTGCCAATGTCTCCATGATATGTCCCGACCAACCCTTATACGGTTACGACACGGGGCCGGGGAATATGCTGATGGATGCATGGATACAGCGTCACAAGCATCAGGCATATGATAAAGATGGCGCATGGGCAGCCAGCTGCTCCGCCTACCAGCCATTGCTGCAGCGTTTGCTCTCAGACCCTTATTTTTCACGCCCCGCGCCAAAAAGCACTGGGAGAGAATACTTCAACCTTGACTGGCTGGATCGCCACTTACTGGCGTTTTCACTCTCCCCGTCACAGGTGCAAGCTACACTACTTGAACTGACGGCACAAAGCATTGCCATGGCGATACAGCCTCATGAGCAAGGTCGCGTGTTTATCTGTGGTGGCGGCGCACACAACCAAGCGTTGATGGCAGCACTTCAGGCGGCGCTACCTCAGTGGCATATTGCGCGTTCAGATGACGTGGGGATCAGTTGCGACGACATGGAAGCCATCGCGTTTGCATGGTTAGCCCGCCAAACCCTCTATAACCAGCCGGGCAATGTGCCCGCTGTCACCGGTGCTAGTCAGGCCTGCTGTCTGGGTGCCATTTATCTGCCCTTCTAGGAAGGGCATCAAGAAAATAGAAGAGTACAACTTTTCCCGTTGTATGGGGTTAGCCGGATGAGCTTAAGCGACCTTGCCGTAAAATCGTGACAGGTTGGACGTTGTCCATACGCTGAACGTAAGCCTGATACTGATTGAACGGTAAGGGGCGCGAGTAGTAAAAGCCTTGGCCAACGTCCACGCCATAGCGTCGCAATAGCGCTTCCGCTTCTTCACACTCCACCCCTTCAGCAACCACCATGACCCCAAGTGAGCGCGCCATATCCGTCGTCGCACGTACAATACTCTGATGGCGACCACTTTGGGGTAAATTGCGTACAAAGCTACGGTCAATTTTCAACTCAGTAAATGGCAGCTGTGAGAGAAAATACAGCGATGAATAGCCGGTGCCGTAGTCATCAATTGATACCTCAATACCACTTGCCGACAGCTCACTGATCAAGCGCTTCAGCCAATCGTAGTCTTCAACCATCACCGATTCGGTCAGTTCAAGAGAAACCAGATTCGTTGGTACATCGTATTGGCTTGCCAGATCAACCACTCGCGCCGCTAAGTTCGGGATATAAATGTCGGACGCACTGATATTGATGGACAGGCGCCGACAGTGACCGCTAGCAATTAACTGTTGCTGCTGTTGGAAAGCACGTCGAATCACCCATAGGGTCAAGTTGTTGATAATACCCACGTCCTCAGCCATACGCACAAAAACATCGGGGGAAATCTGTCCAAAGCGTGGATGCATCCAGCGTGCGAGCACTTCAGAACCATGAATGGAGCCTGTTCGTAAATCAATTTGAGGCTGGTGATAGAGTTCCAGCCCATCGTTTTCGATTGCCTCACGCAGATCTGCTACTAACGAAACATGAAGCTCATGATACTTGTGTTCGTGGTTGTTAAAGTGGGTATATCCTCCGAGCACGGAACGATGTTGCTGCAGTGCTTGCATGGCGCGGTTTATCAACAGGCTAGGGTGCGATCCATCAGACGGATAGTGACACACGCCGATTCGCGCATTGATGTGGGTAATAAAAGACTCGATAGCAAGTTCACCGTTAAGTCCCTCAATGACGGACTCTAAAATATGGTTACATGTCTCTAAATCTTCCTCCTCAATCAAGAAGGTAAATATTCCCTCTTTGAGGCACCCTAGTTGTTGGAAAGGGGTGTCTGATTCCGTATCAATCTGATAAATCTGCTCAACATCCAAGGCTTCTAGAATTCGATCAACGATCGTATTGATATACGACTTGCGCGTATCTTCATCAAGGTAGGGCAATAGATTATTGTAGTTGTCAACGGTTACACAACACAGGTTGAAGCTAATATTACGAGCAATGAGATCATTGATCGCGATGTGAACCACGTTGGTATTGGGCAAACCGCTCAACGTATCATGAGTCAGTGCTTCCATAGCGTTCATTCGCTGGTACCGGAAGCGCTCGGCTAAGGCAACCGAAAACAACATCATGGTGAGGCCCATGGAAAGCATCAACGCATAACGGCTCATTAAGGTGTATTCGCTGTAGCCGAGCAGCAGCGCATAAAACGCTAATCCACCCGCCATTGCAGGTAGCCACGACAACCCAAATAACAGCAACCAGAATTTACCCGGTTGCCACTGTTTGATTAAAAAGTATATGACCAATCCGTAAATGGGCACTTGAGACAGTAACACTAACGACGCGGAAATATACGGTGGAGTGATAAATGTAAGCAGCGCCAAGCCAGCTAAAGCACCTGTCGCCATCAAGAACATGGAACGGACACGTTGGTAGTCTCGACTGCGCTCAAAATCGAGGAAGAAGTAGGTGAACCACAGCGCAATGGTCAGCAAGCATACAGCGAATGCCAAAATATGGTTACTGACAAAAACCTGGGCCCAATCCGGTAAAAAATAGCGACTGAAACCATGATTGGCACTGATCACCACTGTCGCCATCAGAGTGTTCAACACATAAATCAAATACGCACGCTGCCGGCTATACACATACACCCCGACACTATACAGGGTGACTAACAGCATAAAGGTGATAAAGCCGCCCCACAGAAGATGAATCGCTTTGGCGAGTTGATCATACGCTTGATGTGACATCACCCATAACGGCATGGTTGGCATATCACTCGACGTCACTTTGATTAGCAATGTATTTGCTTTATCAGGTAGGAGCGTGACCGGTACTGAGGCAGGGAGAGACATATTTGCTAATCGCGATTGAGTAACATCGCCTCCCTCATACGTAGTCACGATCTGATCGCCATCAACCAGATGATACGCATCCAAGTAATCAATCGTCGTATTATCGGTCAGAATATGGAGATGACGCTCAGTTAACCCTTTATAGTCAAACTCCACTTGTATCCAAAATGTCTGATATTCGAGCTTCCAGGGGATTGATTCGGGGTTTTGTACAGTGGCAAGTGGCGCGTGATCAATCACGTACTCGAGAGGTAATTCGTTAGTCTCGTCAATAAAGTAGCGGTATTCCACATCGAGCAAGGGATCATTGAGCTGTGAGACGCGGGTCAGGTTCGCGATACCATAAAAAACAGATGCCACAAAGGCAACGGCGAGCGCAATAGTGATCCAGATGAGTGCCTGTCGCGACTGCAGAGCCTGCATTTGCATCTTCACTCCAAGTTTTATCGTGATTGACCCAGCAGACCAGTCCAACTCTGTCTGTCTTGGTTTTCCCGACACCGTGAATAACTTTCAAGGCGATCATTTGTAAACCTAGATAGATATGGCTAATTTTTCAAACATAGGTCTCATTTTTGTTGCCCCGTTAACCCACAATTAGTGAACACTTAACGTATCTATGAACATTTGTTCATTGCAATGTTCGACGCTATACTGCAATCAATTCCATTCAGGGCTGACACATCCCACTAGCCAATGAGTACATCCATGATGACGATGCCAACCACAACAGACGCGTTGCAAGAAGACACCGATTTATTGACTGAAATCGCCATTCTTTACTACCAACAAAGCGCCACACAAGAAGAGATCGCGCGTAAGTACAAAATAAGTCGTCCCAAAGTCAGTCGATTACTGCGACGAGCGCGAGAAGAAGGGATCGTCGAAATCACGGTGAAGTTTCACCCTGTCCATAGCGCGCAGCTTGAGCAGCGTTTAATGGACAGGTTTAATTTAAAGCGCGCACTTATCTCTCTCGATCAACCCAGTGCCCAAGAGCAACGTATGCAGGTGGCGACACTCGTCTCAGCTTACTTGGATGCCAACCTGAACGACGGTATGGTCGTCGCGGTTGGTCAAGGACAAAATGTCGCGGCAGTCGCAGACCACCCAGGTGTGGTATCTCATCGTCAAGCACGCTTTGTCTGCGCCATTGGTGGGACGCACCGCAGTGGAGATGCATTCAACGCTGACCATATTTGTCGACGTCTCGCCAAAAAGTTTGGTGGAAGCAGCGAAACCCTCTATGCCCCTGCCTACGTCGACAACGAAACCATTCAACAAGTCTTTGTTTCTCACCCCAACATCAGTGAAACCTTGAACCAAGCCAGAAAAGCAGAGTTTGCGCTGGTGGGAATTGGCGATATGGATGAAAATAGCCACATGGTAAAACTTGGCTGTTTTAGCGCTCGCGAATTTGTAGAAGCACGGGTTAACGATGGTATTGTCGGTGACATCGGCGGCTTTGATTTTTTCCGCATGGACGGTCAACCGACCGATAATCTGATGCGAGGCCGTGTAGTGGGTCTAGCTATGCCAGATTTGGCGCGCATTCCTAATGTGATTGCTATGGCAAGCGAGAGCCGCAAAGCGTTGTCCATCTTAGGTGCACTGCGTACAGGTGTCATTGACGTGTTAGCAACCAGTGCCAGTTGCGCCATGGCGCTATTGAATATGTCAGAGCCAGCACCGAACGAGAAGAAGATCACATTTCAACAGCCAGAGTAAACCACACACAAAGAAGTGAGATGTATCGCGGGTTTATTTCGCAATACAATTGACAATCGATGTGAAAAACACAAAGATCGTCACATCATTTGCTCAGGCGCGTTGCATCTGTTCATATTCAGAGCAGGCGCTAACCCGCAAATTTGGCGTCTGAGCCTATCACGCAGAAAAGGTGAGTGAAGATGAGCAACAAACTGGACCAACTCCGTGCCCTGACCACCGTTGTCGCTGACACTGGTGACATCGAAGCGATCAAAAAGTACCAACCACAAGATGCAACGACAAACCCGTCGCTGATCCTGAAAGCGGCGCAAATCAAAGAATATGCGCCGCTCATCGAAGAAGCGATTGCTTACGCCAAATCACACAGCAACGACGCTGATCAACAAGTGGCAGACACGTGTGATCGTCTTGCCGTCAATATCGGTAAAGAAATCCTCAATGCTATCCCTGGCCGTATTTCAACCGAAGTGGATGCACGCTTATCTTACGACACTGACGCCAGTGTGGCGAAAGCACGCAAACTGATCAGCATGTACAACGAGGCAGGGATCAGCAACGACCGTATCTTGATCAAACTCGCCTCAACGTGGGAAGGTATTCGCGCCGCAGAGATCCTAGAAAAAGAAGGAATCAACTGTAACCTGACGCTACTCTTCTCGTTCGCGCAAGCGCGCGCCTGTGCCGAAGCTGGTGTTTACTTGATCTCACCATTCGTTGGTCGCATCATGGACTGGTACAAAGCGAAAGAAGGCCGTGATTTCACACCAGCAGAAGACCCAGGTGTGAAATCCGTCACCACCATCTACAACTATTACAAGTCGCATGGCTACAATACTGTGGTCATGGGTGCAAGCTTCCGTAATACCGGCGAAATCTTGGAGCTGGCAGGCTGTGACCGTCTAACCATCAGCCCACAACTGCTGCAAGAGCTTAGTGACGCAGAAGGTGACGTGCCAGTGAAATTGCAAGACACTGGCGCCACAGAGCAGCGCCCAGCGCGTATGACCCATGCTGAGTTTATGTGGGAACATAACCAAGACGCGATGGCCGTTGAAAAACTGGCTGAAGGCATCCGCAATTTCGCGGTTGACCAAGGCAAGCTCGAAGCCATGATTCGCGAGCAACTGTGATTTAACACAATAAAAGCGGCTTAGGCCGCTTTTATGATTAACGTCGATACCGTATTCAACCTGTTCAATCTGTAGGTATACACATGGAACGCAAAATGCTAGCCAACGCCATTCGCGCCCTTGCGATGGACGGAGTTCAACAAGCTAACTCGGGACACCCAGGTGCCCCAATGGGTATGGCTGATATCGCCGAGGTTTTGTGGCGCGACCACATGAACCACAACCCACAAAACCCAGACTGGGCAAACCGCGATCGCTTTGTGCTATCAAACGGCCACGGCTCAATGCTGATTTACTCACTGCTGCACCTTACGGGTTATGACCTTGCCATTGACGATCTGAAGCAATTCCGTCAATTGCACTCAAAAACACCGGGTCACCCAGAGTACGGTTATGCCCCTGGCATCGAGACCACAACCGGTCCGCTTGGCCAAGGTATTACTAACGCCGTCGGTATGGCCGTGGCTGAGAAAGCACTGGCTGCTCAATTCAACCGTGACGGCCATAATATTGTCGATCATCACACTTACGCGTTCCTTGGTGATGGCTGCTTGATGGAAGGTATTTCTCACGAAGCCTGCTCGCTAGCCGGTACCTTGGGCCTAGGTAAATTGATCGCGTTTTGGGATGACAACGGCATCTCAATCGACGGTCACGTTGAAGGTTGGTTCTCTGACGATACGCCAAAACGTTTCGAATCATACGGCTGGCAAGTTATCCCAGCGGTCGACGGCCACGATCCTGCCGCGATTCAAGCAGCTATCGAAGCGGCAAAAGCTGAAACCGGCAAACCAACGCTTATTTGTACCAAAACCACCATTGGTTACGGTTCGCCAAACAAAGCCGGTAGCCATGACTGCCACGGCGCACCGCTGGGTGAAGACGAAATCAAAGCGGCACGCGAATTCCTTGGTTGGGAGTACGGTCCGTTTGAGATCCCACAAGATATTTATGCACAGTGGGATGCCAAAGAAGCCGGTGCGGCCAAAGAAGCAGCATGGAACGAAAAATTCGCTGCCTATCAGGCGCAGTATCCAGAACTCGCGGCGGAATTTACGCGTCGTATGAACGGTGACCTGCCTTCAAACTGGGACAGCGAAACCCAAAAGCTCATCAAAGACCTACAGGCTAATCCAGCGAAAATTGCCTCACGCAAAGCGTCGCAAAACGTACTAGAAGCCTTCGGCAAACTGCTACCTGAACTGCTCGGCGGTTCGGCGGATCTGGCGCCATCAAACCTCACCATGTGGTCTGGTTCAAAAGCCATTACCGCTGACGATGCCAGTGGTAACTACCTACACTACGGTGTACGTGAGTTCGGTATGACGGCCATCATTAACGGTATTGCGTTGCATGGCGGCTTTGTACCTTATGGCGCAACCTTCTTGATGTTCATGGAATACGCGCGTAACGCGATGCGTATGGCAGCCCTGATGAAGGTGCAAAACATTCAGGTTTATACCCACGATTCCATCGGCTTGGGCGAAGACGGTCCAACTCACCAGCCGGTCGAGCAAATGGCTAACCTGCGCCAGACACCAAACATGAGCACTTGGCGTCCATGTGATCAGGTAGAATCAGCCGTTGCTTGGAAGGCAGCTGTTGAGCGTAAAGACGGCCCAAGCGCGTTGATCTTCTCGCGCCAAGGCCTTGCCCAACAAGATCGTGATGATGCACAGCTTGCTAACATTGCCAAAGGCGGCTACATCCTGAAAGATTGTGCGGGCAAGCCAGAGCTTATCTTAATTGCAACTGGCTCTGAAGTTGAGCTGGCCGTTGATGCGGCGGCACAGCTGAGTGAGTCTGGCAAGCAAGTGCGTGTGGTTTCCATGCCAAGCACGGATCTGTTTGATAAGCAAGATGCAGCCTATCGCGAATCTGTATTGCCATCAGACGTAACCGCGCGTATCGCGATCGAAGCTGGCATTGCCGACTACTGGTACAAGTACGTGGGTCTAGACGGTCGTATCATTGGCATGACATCTTTTGGTGAATCAGCACCGGCTGGTGAGCTATTTAAGATGTTTGGTTTCACCGTTGAAAACGTTGTAGAAACCGCTAACGAACTACTCGCCTAGTTCCTTATAGCCAGCGATTAGCACGCTAACGCGCACAAAGGCCAGTCTTAGACTGGCCTTTTTTATATCCTTTCGCCACGGTTCAGTAAAGTCAGTAAAGAAAGCGACTGGCTGATGGACGAGGGTGATACGCAGACCTCACACCGAGATCGTGGCGAAGATATTCAGATAGCTGATCCATTGAACAAACGTTCAACATTTTATCGGCTCGCGTAATGCCAACCGTGATAGTGACAACCTTCATCACAGTGACGGTAAAACCTTGTTTCGTAATTGCCATCAGTGACTTTCCTCTCATTGTTTTTTCAACATACTCGCCATCATAAAACCTCAAGTTATATTGAGGTAAATGAAAATCACAGCAACGGGAGCAAAAAATGACCATGAGTGTCGGGCAAGTGGCTAAGCGTGCGGGGGTAAAGGTCTCTACCCTGCATTTTTACGAGCAAAAGGGGCTGATTGTGAGTCAACGCAACGCGGGTAACCAACGTCGTTACGACCGTGCAGTGCTGCGTCGCCTTGCCGTGATAAAAGCGGCGCAAAATGTTGGCCTGTCACTGGATGAGATTGGTAAAGCACTCAGCGAGCTTCCTTCACATCAAGCCCCCACTCAAGCGCAATGGCGTAAAATGGCAGAGCACTGGGATCAGACCCTGAATGATCAAATTGCGCGGCTTCAACAGCTACAGTCAAACCTCAGTGGCTGTATCGGCTGCGGCTGCCTCTCCATGAAATCATGTGCGCTCTATAATCCCAATGACGTGGTGGGCGAAGCCACGAAAGATGACAACGTGCTCAACCACCCCAAAAAAAATGTGTCTGATCTTTTAAAACACTGGGGACAAAATAAGTAATAAACGCTTTACATGAACTGGGATTGCTGTATGGTGGACACAGCTCTGGAACATGGAGCATCAATGATTCATCAAGTAAAAGTCGACATAAGCTACGCTATTATCAATATTATAGAGTTTCTAACGTTACCCACTTTCGCTTTTAGACATTTCATCGACTCCGTTCAAAGCTACCCTATTTATTTTAATTTAAGAGAGAATGATTATGTCTAATCAATCAACTGGTATCGTAAAGTGGTTTAACGAAGAGAAAGGTTTTGGTTTCATCACTCAAGACAGCGGCGAAAAAGACGTGTTTGTACACTTCCGCGCGATTGTTGGTGAAGGCTTTAAAACCCTTACCGAAGGCCAACGTGTAAACTTTACCGTTGAGCAAGGCCAAAAAGGCCCACAGGCATCTAACGTTTCTGTTGCATAAGAAACCTTGTCTGACTGATTGTAGGGCGCCGTTGGCGCCCTTTTTTGTGCCTATCGAACAGACACTCGCGATAATAAAAAAGGCCCCACAAGCACTTGCTGTGGGGCCTTTTTAACCTTGATATCAATTAACCTTGATTAGCTTTGTTGCATCTTCTGGCGTTTTTTCAAAAAGGTTAACCAGCTTTCTACTGCGTCATCCGGCGAAATACGTTGCGCGACTTTAGCTTGCTCAAGGGCATGGTCAAACTGATTCAACTTGTAATACGCTTGTACTTTCGCTAGCGCAATATCCTTCTTAGAAGCCCCTTTTTCCGCTCTGTCTAGCGAAGTGAGTGCTTGCTGATAATCACCCTGCTGAATTTGCATCAAAGCCAGCTGCCAGTGATATTGGCTCTCTTTCTTAGCTGCTAGTTGCCAAGCTGAAATGGCCTGAGACCATTCACGCGCTTGTTGCCAAAGGCTGGCTTGCTGAGCAAGTGTTTGCGCATCTTGCTCGCTCTCAGGCAACCCCTTCAGCCACTTGGCTGCGCGCTCAGGAACACCGACATTGGCATAAAGCTGTGCCACTGTCCGTTGCTCACTCGGCTCTAGGGCTATCCCTTTGCGCTTGGCAAGTAAATAGGTGCTAATCGCGTTTTTCGGCTGTTCTAAGCGCACATAGTTGGCCGCCAATTGACGCCACCACTGTTTATTATCTGGCTCAAGGGCAATCAAGGCTTTTAAAGTGGGGGGCGCCCCGCGCCATTGCTCCAATTGCAATTGTGCCCCAAGCTTGAGTGACAATGCCGACACGGTGGCCGTGTTATTCATGGCGCGCTCATAGTCCGGATACGCAGCCAACACTTTCTGCCATTGCTCGCGTTGATAATGCGCTTGCATGATACGCAGCCACACATCTTCTGCCTGCTCGGATTTCTCTTTAGGTACCGAACGGGCGAGCGGATAATAATATTGCAATGCCGCCGCGTATTGGCCATCAATCAGCAGTAAATCGGCTAACATCCGCTTGGTTTGCCACGCTTGCGCATCTTGCAATTGCTCGCTATCTACCGCGCGCTTGATATGAACAATCGCTTTATCATTGTTGCCATATTGCCAGTAGAAAACCCCCAGCGCACGGTCAACAAAAGCTTTGTCAAAATCACGTTTCACATTCAGCTTGTTGAGTAGCGCAATGGCTTCGCCCAACTTAGACGCTTGCTCTAACGCTTGTGCCTTTTCAATCGATAAGGCAACCGAGGGTGACAACTGCGCCGCGGCGGGCAGCGCAAACATCAATGCCAAGGTAAAGATAAGTCGTTTCAACATTAGCGTAAGTTAAACTCCAATTTGATCTGCTGACCCGGCTGCGCCACGGCTTCTCCATTCACCACTTTGGGCTCGTACTTCCATTTACGCAGCGCTCGCAGTGCTTCACGTTCAAATACTCGGGGCGGATTTGCTTCAACCACACTCAAATCTTGCGGTCGACCGGAAGGACTAATGGTAAAACGCACCACTACATATCCTTCTAAACCACGACGCATGGCCCGTGGTGGATAATTGGGTTCCACCCGAAACAGCGGCATAGCCTGCTGATTATTCGGCCCCTGCATGACGCTTAAATCACCCAGTGAGGGAGCTTGCACCATGACGCCTTGAATGTTGGTCTGCAAATTCAGCGTTGGCATATCCGGCTGAGCGGAAGCTGTCGATTGTGTTTGTGTCACCGGCGTCGGCGTATCTGGTATTTCCGGTGGTTTCGGCCGCTCTGGCACCGTGCGCTGACGACGCTGCACATCGGTGTCTGGCTCCTGCATAAAAATATCGATGCTCATCGAGGTCGACGTTTCTTGCGGGCGCTGGGTACTGTGACCCACCATCAGAGCCATCAGCATAAATAAGCCTAACGTGAATACCAGCGCGACCGGCATTGAAATCAGCCATCGCTTCATTATGGCGACTCCGTAGCCAAGGCAATACTCGCGATCCCTGCTCCCTTGGCGGCGTCCATCACTTTTACGACGGTACCATTGTACGCCAGTTCATCGGCTTGAATCACAAGGGACGCATCCGGCTTATCCAACAGCACATGCTCTAACGTCGCTTCGACACGCTCTACATCCACCAAACGCTTATCAATATAGATTTCGTTCGATGCGGTCACTGCGACAAAGATACCGGCATCTTTTTGGCTGGTTGCATGGCTGGCCTCGGGACGGTTCACTTCCACCCCGGATTCGCGCACAAACGAGCTAGTGACGATAAAAAAGATCAACATGATGAACACAATGTCCAACATGGAGGTTAAATCGATTTGCGCTTCTTCGCGCTGCTTATGAGGTCGAATCAATCGCATTACTGACTCCGAAGCGCCTGTTCAAGCGCAACTTCTCGGCGCTGACAGGCTTTAACTAGACGGGCATGGGCAAACATGCCGGCAAGGGCCGCCACCATACCAGCCATGGTCGGCAGCGTAGCCATCGAGATCCCCGATGCCATCAAGCGTGGCTCGCTGGTCCCCTGGCTGGCCATCACATCAAATACCGAGATCATTCCAGTGACTGTGCCCAACAGGCCCAACATCGGGCAAATGGCCACCAGCGCTTTAATTAAACTGAGGTAGCGCCCCAGTTCATGCTGCGCTTCAAATAGCCACCCTTGACGAATAGCGCGTGCATACCACGAATGGTGATCAGTGCGTGCTTGCCAAGCCGATACCCACGCTTGCCGTTGTACCGGAAACCGTGAGTATAAGTACAACAAACGTTCGATCACCAACACCCAGCAAAACAGCACTACCAGACCCAGCCACCATAGCACTGGCCCACCTTGCGCCATAAAATGGCGCAAGATAAACCAAATATCTTGGTGATTGAATTGGGAAAGTAGCTCTACATCCATCATGCTGCTTGTCCAGTGGCCGCCGTATTCGCTGGTTGCTCGGCTTGTTCTGCAACAAGGCTAATACTTTGTTTTTCCAACATGCCGCGAATGTGATCGGCCTGCCCGCTCAAAATATTATGCGCAAGAAGCAGTGGGATCGCCGCGATCAAGCCGAGTACCGTGGTCACGAGAGCCATCGAAATACCGCCTGCCATCACTTTCGGGTCGCCATTACCAAACTGGGTAATCACTTGGAAAGTTTCGATCATCCCCGTCACTGTTCCCAACAGACCCAGCATTGGCGCCAGTGCTGCCAGTAGTTTCAACATAGAGAGGCCTTTTTCACAGCCTTGCTGCTCATCGACAACCGCTTCCAGCAAACGTAACTCCAGCGATTCAACATCACGTTGTGGCGCATCGTGATACACCTTGAGGACACGGCCAAGTGGGTTATCCTCTGGTGACTCTGGATGTTTCAGCTGACGATGCATTTTGGCATGAATAGACAAAAGGACCGCGCCACGATAGAGCGCAATTAACAGACCAACCGCCAACAACGCCGCAATCACTTTGGCCACAAAACCGCCTTGGCTAAAGCGATCCGCCAGGCTTGGCGCTTTCTCCAATTGACTGAGGAGAAAACCGCGCGACGGATCAACCAGTACAGGCTCACCCACCGAGGTGATCGCTTGCTCGAGCTTGGATGTAGTCAGGGTATTATCAGGTTGCGCACGATACGGGATCGCCACCTTCCTGTCCGACTGCCAGTTCAAATAGCCCTGCGGGCTAATCAGCCCAAGGTTACCGATGCGCACCACCGACTGCTCAGACGACACGCCTTGCGCATCCACAACCGGCAGCGTTAACGCTTGCAGTTCGCCGCTAGTTTGCATTTGGGTGAGCATCCCTTGCCACAAGGTATTTAGCTGTTTGAGCGACGGTAATGTATCGGCGGCAACGATCTCTGAAACGGTTTGATTAAAGGTCGGTTGCGTGATGCCTACATAGCTGGAAGCGCTGTCGGTTTGAATGGTTTTGCTCGCTTGACGCACCACGCCAAATAGCTCTCCCAAACTGCCCGATTCTAAGCGAAGTTTATCTTCCAACGACGCCAGTTGTTGCTCGTTGTCACTAAAGGTGTCACTGAGTTTTTCGGTTTCCGCCTCAAGCGCATTACGGGTCGCTTTCAACTGATTCAGTTTGGCGCGCAGCTCCCGCTCCGTCATCGCGAACTCCGCTTCACGCGCTTGGTTGTGTTCACGGGCTTGCTGCTGCGCTTGTTGGGTTTGACCCACAAGATCGTCAGCATGGGTCAAAGGCGCGACAGCCATAAAACAGGCCGCAGCAATCAGCGTTTTCCAGCTCATGATTTCACCCCTTGGTTGGCACTTAAAGGCAGAGATAACAACGACGGCGCCACTTGTTTTTGTGCAACCGCGAAGGCTTTATCCACGGCTTCGCCCGCACTCGCATCCAAGGATACCCACTGCATATCTCGTGTGCTCCATACCCAATGCTGCTTGCCATCAAGGCTACGGGCCACCAGCGACACGCGACCAAGATGCAGCACATCCACTTGATGTGCCCGACCATCCAGCGCAATGGTGTCTTGGTAAGCATCTAGCTTAGTGCCATAGTCACGCTCAATTTGATAGGCCTCGAGAATACGACGAAACTTCTCCGAATCCGCCACATCGGCGCGACCCATCATCGCTTGAAGTTTTTCTAGGCGTGCTTGTCGCTGCTCCGCTTTCAGTGGCATATCTTTAGCAATCCACTGTTCCAATCCGTCAAGCATGCGGTACATCAAAGGTACAATGCCTTGGCGCGTCTCTTTGATCTCGATGATTTGATCGCGAAGGCTTTGTGCTTCTACCTGTTGGTTGCTCACCAAGCTTTGTAGGTGATCGCGGTAGATTTCTAAATTACTGATCTGAGTTTGGATTTGCTCAATTTCTTGACGCATAGCCAAACTGGCATCGGCGCGGCGATTAATGCGTGATTGCGACTGTGCCGCTTCTTGGGTGGTTTTACCCTCGATGGCTTGCGCCTTTTCGAGCTGATCCGCACTCACCGCTGGCGTGAACGCCAAACAGGACGCAACGCCCAGCACGAGCCGAAATGAAGACGATTTTATCATGGTGATATCTACAAACATGCTTGGTGATATGGCTTCCGCCACAAACAAAAGTGAGAATAGTTTCTATTTGCGTGTAATGTACCGAGTTTGGCGGCAAAGATCTAGCCTAGCAGCATAGGGAGCGGAGAATATTGCGGCTTATCAGTAAAGAAGAAGTGACAATAAAAACTAAAAACACATCAAGTAGATAGCGACCAACTGGGTGTTAGCCTAACTCTGCACTTTGCCGATTAAGCCCAAAGACAACAGCGCACGCCATTACTCTTTTTAATCGCGTGCGCTCATTTGCTATCAATACCCTGTTGTTTCCGAGGTGTTTTTATAGATTTTGCCGTTTTTCATGATCACAACGAAGTGCGCATCAGGCTCGGCAATCAGGTCAAGATTTTCCAGCGGATTACCCTCAACAAGCAGGATGTCAGCGATAGCATCCTCTTCTATCACCCCTAATTTCCCTGAATATGGACTCCGCTTGCCAGACAGCGCAAGCAAGGCTGCATTCCCAGACGTTGCCATCGATAACACTTCAGCCGGTGTGTACCACTTTGTCATCGTGGTTAAGATCGCGCCCTGGTTTTTTGTCATGGCAGGATTGAATAAAATATCCGTGCCCCACGCCACCTTGAGATCATATTGCTTGGCCAGTTTAAAAGCGTTGTCAGTGCCTTGGGCAACCTGTTGTTGCTTTACTTTCGACTCCCCTTGCATCGGATTCGAGTACTCGTTAGCAAGGAAGGCTTGGCCGCTCAGCCATACGCCTTTTTCCGCCATTAATTGTGCAGTTGCTTCATCCATGAGCTGTCCATGCTCAATCACTTTCACTCCCGCGTTGATCGCAGTTTGAATCGCTTTAGGCGTGTAGGCATGTACCGTCACATAGGTGCCCCAGTTATCTGCCGCATCTACCGCAGCGCGGAATTCTTCTTCCGAGTATTGGGCCACATCAATCGGATCATACGCAGAGGAGACGCCGCCTCCCGCCGCGAGTTTGATTTGCGAGGCACCCAACATCAGTTGCTCGCGGACGCGCTTTCTGACTTCCGCCACCCCATCCGCTATCACACCACCATTGAGCGATTCACCTCTGCTCAGCCCGGCATTGTTCGCGGCAGGCACCTCATAACGCATCCTAAAATCACCATGTCCGCCCGTTTGCGAAATCATTGCACCGGAGGGCCAAATGCGCGGCCCGGCGACTATTCCCTCGTCAATGGCCTTTTTCAGACCAAATACCGGCCCACTAAGATCACGTACACTGGTAAAGCCACGCATTAACGTGCGTTCAGCTTCTTGTGCGGCCCGAAGATTGATGTAGCCGACGTCTGCGGTAAGCAGTTGTGGGACGGAAACAGTCGCCAGCATCGCATGCCAATGTGCATCAATCAGCCCCGGCATCAGCGTGCGTCCCTCACCTTGGATCACAGTGGAGTTCAATGACGGCACCACGTCAATCGGCTGACTCGAAATCCGTGTGATCTTGTTTCCCTCAACTAAAACATGTTTGGGGGTAGAAAGCTGCGCAGATTGACCATCGAAAATACGCACATTTTCAAACAACACACTCTGCGGATGCGGCGCCAACTGCGCCTTAACCGATACCACCAACAACAAGCCGCCCACAACTATCGCCAGCCTTCGCATCAACCTCGCCATCTCACACTCCTTGTACTCAGTAACAAAAAGCGACTCAAACCCCTTCCACAGCGCCTGCTCCTCGCTCATTTAACAAACCACAGGACGATGAGGTTCTGACCGCACTGTCTATTAAATTAGCCAACCGCACCAAAAAGCCCAAATTTTAGAGAGTTATCGCAATTTTGTTGATCTTGCTGTGGCACGCTCTACGGCCCATTGAATATTCTCTTTCCCACGCTCCCGCGTGGGAAAGAGTGACAAAATCAGCGCCTAGACGTTACTGTGAGGAGTTTACTTTATTCTGGAATAAGTTAATCATCGTCCTCGCTGTTCGCCTCGTCCTCTGGCTCAAAGCCGGTTTTCGATAAATCTGAGAACGACTCAGCTAGGTTATCATTCACTTCTCGGCAGCTGTTTATTCTCGTTCCCACGCTCCCGCGTGGGAATGCCTACCTTGATACCACTTGCGACAAACCGCCAGTAACCCCGACGCGCCCATGTAATCTCTGGCACTCGAATAACGCCAGTGAGCCGCGTCATCTCTCGTTCCCATGCTCCCGCGTGGGAACGCATCTCTCGTTCCCACGCTCCCGCGTGGGAATGCATACCTTGCTACCACTCACGGCAAATCTCCAGCAGCCCCGTCGTGCCCATGTAATCTCTGGCACTCGAATAACACCAGTGTGCTGCTTCACCTCTCGTTCCCACGCTCCTGCGTGGGAATGCATACCTTGCTACCACTCACGACAAACCGCCAGCAGCCCCGACGAGCCCATGTAATCTCTGGCACTCGAATAACGCCAGTGAGCTGCTTCATCAACATAGCCCCGCTTCACCGGATTTTACCTTGCTACCACTCACGACAAACCGCCAGCAGCCCCGACGAGCCCATGTAATCTCTGGCACTCGAATAACGCCAGTGAGCTGCTTCATCAACATAGCCCCGCTTCACCGGATTTTGATGAATGTAGTCGATTTTCTGCCACATCATGGCATCGCTTTGTATCAATTCAGGATGCACACCCTCCTGCCAAAACTGATAAGCGCGATCACCTTTGTGGGCTTTTTTATAAAACGCCAGTTGATCCAGTATTTGCTTAACGTTGCGCTCAGCAAGGTATTGAATCAGATTTTTCGCCGTCCATGACTTCAGTCGAGCGATATCACGATCCAATGCCTGACTTTGCAGCACTAAATGACAGTGGTTTTCTAGCACCACCCAAGCATAAACCTTAAGGCCGTCTCTGCTTAAAAAACGCAAAGCATCTAGCAAGATATTAACGGTGTCCGGGCGCGTGAATACCGGGATCCAGTGCAGTACGGTTAACGTCACGAAGTGCGGTAAGTGAGGCTCGGTGATTTTGTAGCGGCTTCTCCCCATAGTTAAAACTCCATATGCATTCCCACGCGGGAGCGTGGGAACGAGATACGACTTCTACCGATGATTCAAGCTCCTATACATTCCAAAGCCGGAACATGGAAACGAGTGAATCGCGCTCAAACCCAAACATAGGGCGCCTTATTCAGAAGGTGCTCTCGATTAGCTTACAACTTCCTGCCATTTCGAGTAATTCGTAACAACATCATATTTGGCGTTCTCACTCGTAATCTCTGCATTCATTTTTTCAGAGACTTTAACTCGTTCCCACGCTCCCGCGTGGGAATGCATACCTCGCTACCACTCGCGACAAACCGCCAACAACCCCGTCGTGCCCATGTAATCTCTGGCACTCGAATAGCGCCAGTGAGCTGCTTCATCAACATAGCCTCATCTCTCGTTCCCACGCTCCTGCGTGGGAATGCATACCTCGCTACCACTCACGACAAACCGCCAACAACCCCGTCGTGCCCATGTAATCTCTGGCACTCGAATAACGCCAGTGAGCCGCCTCATCTCTCGTTCCCACGCTCCCGCGTGGGAATGCATATCGAATTGACCCTCCTGTTAATGATCACAAAGCCATCAAAATCACCACACAGAGATGTCATAAAATCCAGTCAAGAGTGCGAAGTGAACCGCAGCAGTGATAAACTACGCCCATTCGTTTGCAATATGATGTGAAAAATGAACCAGCCGACTCAGCAAGAACAAGAATACTTAAAAGCGCTTGAAAGCAAGCTATGGACTGCCGCCGACAAACTCCGCTCCACCTTGGATGCGGCTCAGTATAAACACGCGGTGCTTGGGCTGATTTTCGTCAAGTATGTGTCGGATGCCTTTGATGCCCGCCGCCAAGAAATTTCGGCGCAGCTGGATGACCCAGAGCACGAATACTACCTCGACCCAGAGGGCTTAACCCCACAAGAGCTGGAAGAAGAAAAAGCGATCGAGCTAGAGCAACGTGATTACTACACCGAGAAAAATGTCTTCTGGTTGCCCGCTGAATCACGTTGGCAGTTTTTGCAAGACAACGCGCCACGGGTAATTGGCGGGGCCGAGCTGGCTATCGCCGGCAAAGCGAAGAAAATCACCTCCGTCGGTCACTTGATTGATAATGCGCTAGAAGGCATTGAGCGCGACAACGCCAAACTCAAGGGCGTTTTGAACAAAGCCTACAGCGGCCTGCGTATCGACCAAGCCAAGTTGGTCGAGCTGATCAACCTAATTGCCACTATTCCGTTTTCTCACAACTCGCTAAACAGCAAAGACATCCTCGGTCATATCTACGAGTATTTTCTCGGTCAGTTTGCCTTGGCAGAAGGGAAAAAAGGTGGCCAGTTCTACACGCCCGCCTCGATTGTTAGCTTGATTGTTGAAATGCTTGAACCGTTCGAAGGGCGGGTGTACGACCCGGCGATGGGCTCCGGTGGCTTCTTTGTGCAATCAGAAAAATTTATTGAGCGTTACGCCAATAAATATGACATCGACCCGCTGACCCAAAAGCAAAAAATCTCGATTTACGGCCAAGAATACAACTACACCACTTGGCAGCTGGCTGCGATGAACATGGCGATCCGTGGCTTAGATTATGACTTTGGTAAAGAGCCCGCCAGCACCTACACCAATGTGCAACACCCTGACCTGCGTGCCGATTTTATTATGGCTAACCCGCCGTTTAATATGCGGGAGTGGAACACAGGCGTCGATGATAACGACCCACGCTGGGTCTACGGCCAACCGCCCGCCAATAATGCCAACTTTGCGTGGTTGCAACATATGCTCCACCACCTCGCGCCCGACGGCTCGCAAGCCTTGCTGCTCGCCAACGGCTCAATGAGTTCTACCACCAACAATGAAGGCGAGATCCGCGCCGCGTTAGTGGAAAATGACCTAGTCGAGTGTATGGTTGCCCTACCCGGCCAGCTGTTTACTAACACCCAAATCCCCGCCTGTATCTGGTTTTTAACCAAAACCAAAAAAGCACGTACCGATAAAGCAGGCCGCCAGTTGCGCGACCGTAAAGGCGAAGTGCTGTTTATTGACGCCCGACACCTTGGCTATATGAAAGACCGCGTATTGCGCGATTTTTCTATGGACGATATCGCCCAAGTGGCCGATGTTTTCCATGCGTGGAAGACAGGCGCGGAAGTAAACGGCACCACATACCAAGACCAAGCCGGCTTTTGTAAATCTGCCACCTTGGACGAGATTAAAAAGCACGATTTTGTGCTCACCCCTGGCCGCTACGTGGGCGCAGCGGATGTGGAAGACGATGGCATTCCCTTTGCAGAAAAAATGGCGACCCTAACCGAAAAGCTCAGTGAGCAGTTTGCGGAGTCAGCCAAGTTAGAAGCTGAGATTAAAAAGAATCTAGCGGGGTTGGGTTATGAGTTATAAGGTCAAGCTCTCTGACGTTGCAGAAATAGTTATGGGGCAATCACCAAAAGGAATAGATTGTAATAGTACAGGAAATGGATTCCCTCTGTTAAATGGCCCAACAGAATTTACAGGACGAAGCCCAGCACCAACTCAATTCACTACAGCTGGCAAAAAATTCTCAAAAATTGGAGACATTCTTTTTTGTGTTCGTGGTTCCACTACAGGTCGAATGAACTATGCAGACAGAGTCTATGCTATTGGCCGTGGGATTGGCGCAATTAGAGGAATAAACGGCTATCCAACTCCCTATATTCGGGCCGTATTAGAGTATAACCTTGAAAGATTATTGGTCGCAGCAACAGGCTCAACTTTTCCTAATGTCGGGAAAGATCTTCTAAATGCCTTTGAAGTAACTGTTTGCAGCCCTGAGGAAGCTCAACGAGCGAATCAACTGATTACCGGTATTGAAGATAAAAGGTATTTAAACACCCAAACCAACCAAACCCTCGAAGCCATGGCGCAAGCCATCTTTAGGTCTTGGTTTGTTGATTTCGACCCCGTCAAAGCCAAAATGCAGGGCAAGCAGCCCGAGGGAATGGACGCCGACACCGCCGCCCTGTTCCCCGATAAGTTGGTTGAATCGGAGTTGGGATTGATTCCGGAGGGGTGGTCTACTGGCACATTGAGCGATATTGCGACATACTCGTCAGCACGCACCAGCGCAGAAAATATCAGCTTAGATAACTATATTTCTACTGAAAACATGCTGCCTGAAAAGAAAGGTATAACCTCAGCATCCAAGCTTCCTACAGCTAAAACAGTAGCTGCATACAAGCCTGGCAATATATTAATTTCTAATATTCGCCCCTACTTCAAAAAGATTTGGCTAGCCGAGCGCTGCGGGGGACGTTCTAACGATATTCTAGGTTTTGAATCTATCAGTCCAACTACCACTCTATATCTTATGAACTTGCTCTCTCAGGACGAGTTTTTCGAGTACATGACCAGAACTTCTAAAGGCGCAAAAATGCCACGAGGAGACAAAACTGCAATTATGAACTGGAGTTTAGTTATTCCACCAATTCAATTGCGGCAAACCTTTTCCAGTGTTGTGGAACAGTTTTACGAGTTAATCCCAAAAAATAATTTACAAAACGGAAGCTTAGTGGCGCTTCGCGACACCCTGCTACCCAAGCTACTCTCCGGCGAATTACCGTTGAAACAAGCAGAAAAACTGGCAGAGGTCAGCTAAACGCTGGTGAGGCTGCGCGATCACAGCGAGTGAGATAAAGAATAAAAGGAATAGCGGATGATTACCGAAGACCAGCTGGAGCAGCTCTGCCTCGATTGGTTTAAAACACTGGGCTATCAATACGCGCTTGGTTACGATATCGCCCCTGACGGCGACCGCCCTGAGCGCGATGACTACCACCAAGTCACCTTAAAAGGGCGGCTGCTTAACGCCCTTTCCGCGCTGAACCCACAGGTGCCGCATGACACCTTAGTGGCAGCAGCCAAAACCATCTCCACCCCAGATTCACCGGTGCTGATTAAAAGCAACAAGACCTTCCATCACTATGTGATTGAAGGCGTGCCAGTGGAATACAGTGTATGGCAAGACGGCAAACAGACCACCAAACATGACCGTGTCAGGCTGATTGACTTCACCCACCCCGATAACAATGACTGGTTAGTGGTGAACCAATTCACCCTCACGGGTACGAAAGGTAATCGTCGTCCTGATGTGGTAGTCTTTATTAACGGCCTGCCTATCGCGGTGATTGAGCTCAAAAACCCTGCCGACGAACACGCTGATATTTGGAATGCCTATAACCAAGTTCAAACCTATAAAGACGAGATCAGTGATTTATTTGTGTGCAATGAAGCACTGGTGATCTCAGATGGATGGACTGCGCGAGTTGGCTCGTTAACTGCCAATAAAGAGCGCTTTTTACCTTGGCGCACCATTGCCAGCGAAGACGACAAACCCTTCAATGAGTTTGAGCTCGAAACTCTGGTCCGTGGCTTTTTTAATCGCGCCCTGCTGCTCGACTACATCCGCTATTTTGTCCTGTTTGAGCAAAGCGGCGACACCACCATTAAGAAAATTGCCGGTTATCATCAATTCCACGCCGTGCGCGAGGCCGTCAAAGCAACGGTTATTGCCGCCAACACCGCCAACCAAGTGGCAGAGCCGCGCGCCAACTATGCCAATACCGTTAAGCCTGGCAGTAAAAAGGCGGGTGTGGTGTGGCATACCCAAGGCAGCGGTAAAAGCATTTCGATGGTGTGTTATGCCAGCAAGCTGTTACAACAGCCAGAGATGAACAACCCTACCTTGGTGGTGGTCACCGACCGTAATGATCTGGACGGTCAGCTGTTTAACACCTTTACCATGGCGCAAGACACCCTCAAGCAGTTGCCACAACAAGCCGAAGATCGAGAGTCCCTGCGCGATTTACTCGCCAGTCGCCAATCAGGTGGTATCATTTTTACCACCGTGCAAAAGTTTTCGTTGCAGGACGATGAGTCGTTTCACCCTCAGTTATCGCAGCGTGGCAATATTGTGGTGGTCTCTGATGAAGCGCACCGCAGCCAATACGGCAACAAAGCAAAACTTCGCGAAGTACGAGACGCTAATGGGCAAGTGGTGGATCACCGCTATGTGTATGGCTACTCACAATACATGCGCGATGCGCTGCCGAATGCCTCTTTTATTGGCTTTACCGGCACGCCTATTTCGCAAGACGACAAAGACACCCGCGGTGTGTTTGGCGATTATGTCTCCATTTATGATATTCAAGATGCGGTCGATGACGGCGCAACGGTGCCAATTTATTACGAATCTCGCCTTGCCAAACTAGACATTAACCAAGACGACATCGAAGCGCTGAATAAGCAAGTCGATGAAGAAATCGGCGAAGACGAAGAGATCAGCACCCGCGAGAAGCTAAAATCTACGTGGTCAGCACTCGAAAAACTGGTGGGTGCCGCGCCCCGCATTGAACAAGTGGCGGCTGACTTAGTCGAGCACTTTACCACCCGCACCGCGACGTTCCCCGGTAAAGCGATGATTGTAGGGATGAGCCGCGAAATCTGTGTTGATCTTTACAACGCGATTGTTGCAAACAAGCCCGAGTGGCATGACCCTGACCCACACAAGGGCGCGATAAAAATTGTGATGACGGGCAGCGCGTCAGATAAAGAAAAGATGCAACCCCACATCTACGATAAGAAAACCAAGAAGCTATTTGAGAAGCGCTTTAAAGACGTGGACGATGAGCTGCAATTGGTGATCGTACGCGATATGTGGCTGACCGGCTTTGATGCGCCCTGCTGCCATACCATGTATGTCGATAAACCGATGAAAGGCCACAACCTGATGCAGGCGATCGCGCGGGTCAATCGGGTGTTTAAAGACAAACCCGGCGGGCTGGTCGTGGACTATATCGGTATTGCTAACGAACTAAAAAACGCACTAAAAACCTATACCAATAGCCAAGGAAAGGGCAAACCCACTGTCGATACCGCCGAGGCCTTCGCGGTGTTGATGGAAAAAATCGATGTGGTCAGAGGCATGTTTGCCACCCCCGTTGATGGTGAGGTGTTCCACTACCGCCCAGACTTTGAAACCCAAGCTATTCGCCTACTACCCGGCGCGCTGAACCATATTGCGGGCCTGTCGCACCGTAACAGCAAAGGGGAAGAGGTGCGCGACGGCAAACGCCGCTATCTCGATACCATGGCCGCGCTGATGAAGGCGTATTCCCTGTGTAATACGCTGGATGAAGTAGAGGGGTATAAAAACGAAATCGCCTTTTACGGTGCTATCAAGACGGCCTTTTTGAAGCATTCCACCGTAGATAAGAAGCGCAGCGACGAAAGCCGCAACTCCGCACTACGTCAGATCCTCGATAACGCCATTGTCGCAGACGGGGTCGATGACATTTTCAGTACCGTGGGGCTGGAAAAGCCCAATATTGGCCTGCTGTCGGAAGAGTTCTTGGAAGAGGTGAAAGATCTCAAAGAGAAGAACCTTGCGGTTGATCTGCTAGAGCGACTCTTACGTGATGAAGTGAAAGCACGGATGAAAAACGATGTGGTGCAGGAGAAAAAATACTCCGACCGCATTATGTCAACGCTGCAAAAGTATCATAACCGCAGCATTGAAACCGCGCAGGTCATTGAAGAGCTGATCCGCTGGGCCAAAGAGATGCAAGCCGACGCCAGCATGATGGACGAGCTGGATCTTAATGTAGACGAAATTGCTTTCTATCGTGCACTGGTCGTGAACGAGGCATCGGTGCGTGAGCTAGGCAATGATACGCTCCGGAAATTAGCGATTGAGCTAACCCGCCAGTTACGAAAATCAGCAACGGTAGATTGGCAAAAGCGCGACAGTGTACGCGCACGCATGCGTAATATTGTCCGTCGCCTACTCCGCCGCTGGAAGTATCCGCCTGATAAAGCCGAAGAAGCTACCAAGCTGGTCCTAGAGCAAGCCGAGGCATTAGCAGACGGTTGGTATAGTTAACGGAAGAGAAACCGGCCAATATGCATTCCCACGCAGGAGCGTGGGAACGAGTGGTGCATCGGTTTCGGTATGCATTCCCGTCTCTAGCTCCCATGCTCTTGCGTGGGAGCCTTAACGGTATGAGTAGCTATAGCTAAAATCTAGAATTAAAGGTGTTGGTTTATGGATAACAAGGCACTAAGGATTTTTTTCCTAACCCTATTAGCGGTTTCAACCAATGGAGCAGCTCAAGGTAGGGCGACATACCCTGAAAACAAAGAGTTATTACTTGGTAGATACGCAGGTAAAGAACTTGTTATTAACCGGATTACGCCAAACTTTGCTGTTATGTACGATATATCAAGCTTTAAGATATATGGTCATGATTTTACAATAGATAAGCATACTCGCTATTACGGCAAATCAGGTATGGCACACTACTCTCAGATCACTACTGAAAACGTGAATTGCCGGGACGGATTCATATCAAATTCATCTCTGGGATTTTATGCGACTTACTCATTAGATATGCAAGTAGAATTTAAGGCTCCTAGTTTACCTGAGAGTAAGGAGCCGTTGGGTCGGTTTGAACAAGATACGTGCAGCCTACTCTCCGATACTGGATTTAAGTCAGCAGGACTAAGCCAACATGAGGGATTAAAACATTATAAAAGTGCCATGCTTGAATTTAGCGTGAATATGTTTGAATTAGCTCCGCCTAACGTATTCGCTATACCTGATCTTATTAGTAATCCGTTAGGGGTAGCACAAGGAAACGAGGCGATACTGACACCTATCGGGAAGCTATTGAAAGAAAAAAATACCAACATAGACTAAGCCACCACTCATTCCCACGCCGGAGCGTGGGAATGAGTTAATCCTCTAACTGCGAAAACTTGATGATCGCGTGAGATTGTTCAAGGGTTTGTGCGAGGTGTTGGATATGGGCGGGGGTGATTTCGCAGCAGCCGCCGACAACGAGGGCACCGTCGGCAATCCATTGTTGTACGCGTTCGGTGTGCACTAGCGGTGAAAGATCTTCACGGGCCTCTAGCGCATCGGCTTTGCTGCCTTTGGCCATGTCATCCACAGATTTAAAGGCATTCGCATAGCCACCCACGGTGTGATAGTTCCGTGACATGTGTGGCATTGCAGTGGTCAATACGGCTGGATCACAGCAATTAAGCATCACCGCTGTGGGGGCGTAGTCGGCCACGGCGCGCATTGCCTCGTTGAGTGACTCGCCAGAGCGCAAGTTACCATCAGCCTCGAGACGAAATGCAACGCCATAAGGCTTACCTTGCTCGCGAGCGGCGGCACAGGCTGCGCGCGCTTCGAGTGTGTTGCTCATGGTTTCGATAAGAAAGACGTCCACGTCAGGCTGTAGGCGCGCAATATGAGCAAACTCCGCTTTCATGTCTTCAAAGCTACGCTGGGGCTGACCGAGATAGCTGCCGACTAGAGGGGGTAAGCAACCGGCAATATCAACATCCTCGCCGGTTTCGTCGACGGCTTGTTGCAATGCAAAAAACGCCTGCCGATAGATGGTGTCAATGCTATCGAGCAACCCCGCCTTCGCCAAGCGTGTCGGGGTGGCCGGATAGGTATTGAGAGTATGCGTTTTGGCGCCTGCCCGGATAAAGTCTTTGTGTACGTCTTTAACAATATCCAGATGCTCTAACATTACCGCCACCGACCAAAGCCGTGAGCTCACTTGTGGCGCTCGCTGATAAATTTCTTGCCCTAGGCCACCATCGAGTAATGCAATCGACGTCATGGTAACTTCAGCCTCCTTCGGCTTTTTATCCTTGATTTAGGATGAGATTACCATCTGTGTCGCTATTTCACACTCATCGCGTTACGCGACTTCTTCGCTGCCTTCAATCGCCAGATGTTCAAGTTTATCAATCACCGTCATACTGGCACTCTCCATCCCTGTTAGCGCCGCGATCATCTGCTCGGGTTGCTGTGCATGAAACGCTGCTACCGCCGCTTTCGCGTGAGTGTGTACTTGCTCATGAGGGGCGGCGATAGCTTTAAAATTTTGTAACTGGGCGAAGTACTGTCGTCCTTCGCCGCGGTCGTACCACTGCCCTAAGCGGCACTGGGTATGGTCGGTCACATCATCGGCGTTCATGCTATCTTCACCGAGCACCACACGATAAATCGCAAACTTAAAACTGATATGGTCGAGTTTTGCCAGCTCACAAAAGGCACGCAATGCCGATGCTTTAATGGTGGTTCGACTGTTCTGCGCCTGCTCACTTTGCGTCGCCATCGCATCTGCCACCTGTTGGCCTTGCTCGCTATATTTGATCGCTTCACTGGCAAGCTGATCGGTTAGCGTACACGCATGTCCACTCCCGGCGCGAATCTTCTCCACCAGCTGAGTAATATCTTGCGTAGCGGTGGAGGTGCGTTCGGCGAGGTTGCGGACTTCATCAGCCACCACGGCGAAACCCCGCCCTTGCTCGCCGGCTCGGGCTGCTTCAATCGCCGCATTCAGGGCCAACAGATTGGTTTGGTCAGCCACATCGCGAATCAAGTTCACAATGCCACTCACTTCCTGTGCGTGCTGATCGAGAGCACGAATTGCTTCCGACGATTGCTGACATTGCGCGGATAATGACTGCACATGGCGAGCGAGATCATTGACTTGTTCGGCACATGACGCCGCCTGATGGCTCACCTCCGTCACACGCTCTTTTTCACCATTAATGGTTTCTGCTAGGGTCGCCAGCGAAGATTGGGTCGCAGTAATTGAATCACCAAAATGGCACAGGTTAGCGTCGATCGCTTTACCGGTTTGGCGTTTTTTCTGTACCACGGCCAGCTCCGATTCTAACGTCGCTTTTTCGCTGTATAGCGCGTCTATTTGGGCATTGACTTGCTCCAGTTTTAGTTGCAATTCAGTACGTTTTTGTTGCTCTTGTTCGAGTTGACGACGAGATGTAAACACGCGAAATCCTCCTAGTCGGTAATATCTGCATTGTACGCCTTATGCATATGTATGCGCTTGTAATCGATTAAACTGTGATCCTCTCAACGCCAATGCGTTGATTTACACTGTAAACCCATAAGAAATCCCTTCATACTGGCGTTTCCATAGCGAATGAGCGAGACACTATGACCTTTTGGTTGCTTTTTAAACGTTGGATTATCAGCCACTTCGCCCATTTAAACGGGCGTATTCTCGGATTGGTCGTACTTGCCTACGGCGTCATTGGCTGGCTGCTTTTACAATCGGCGGGTGAAACTGAGATGACTCAGTCACTCAGTCGCTACATCTATTATTTAGTGGTCACCGCCTCTACCGTGGGGTATGGCGATTACTCGCCCGCCACCGAGGCAGGACAGTGGATTACCGCCTTTTGGATCATTCCCGGTGGGCTCGGTCTGTTTGCGGTGGTGATTGGGCATGTGACCAGTGCCTTAGTGGATTATTGGCGACGTGGATTACAAGGAAAACGGAGTCTTACTGTGAAAAATCATATTTTAGTTTTGGGGTGGAACGACCAGCGTACCATTCAGTTAATCCGGTTGTTGCAAAGCGGTATTCATGGCGAGCGCCCGATCGTGCTTTGTGTCCGTCCTGAAATGGAAAATCCGCTGCCTGGCGAGGTGGAGTTTGTGCGCGTGACCAGCTTTACTGATGCCGAGGGCATTGCGCGCGCCGGCATCGACAGCGCCGCGAGTATCATTATCGATAACCCAGAAGACGATATTACGCTTTCTGCGGCGCTGTTCTGCGCTCACAAAAACCCTTCCGCTCATTTACTCGCGTATTTTCAAGATGATGCACTCAGCCAAATATTGAAGCAGCACTATCCGCACGCTGAATGTGTGCCGTCTGTGTCGGTAGAAATGCTGGCAAAAGCGGCCGTTGATCCCGGATCAAGTCAATTACATCACGAGCTATTGAGCACGGCTCAAGGGATGACCCAATACTGTGCCCGCTACCCCACCGATGCGAGTGCAACCGATGTCGGCACCTTGTTTAATCAATTAAAGCATGAGCATGATGCAACCTTAATTGGTCTCGACAAAGGCGATGGGATCACCCTGAACCCTCGCCTACACACTGAAGTGGCACCGGGCGATCGCATCTTTTATATCGCCGCCGAGCGTTTACCACATTGGTCTGCCGCCTAACGGACGCGTCCAACGCATCTTTGCTGTTTTCTTTTCGATGCCGCTGCCCCACTTGGGTTGCAGCGGATCGTTTCCATCTCGTCTCAGGGCAATTCCGCGACAGCATGCTCTGCTGGCGACAGACACAAATTATCAGGGTAAGCGTAAAAATGATGCACCGGCCCAGCGCCTCTTCCGACCGTTAGCTGCTGACTATGCGCTAAGGCCTCCGTCAAATACTGCTTAGCCGCTCGCCCGGCCTCGATAGGCGTCATCCCTTGGGCATAAAACGAGGCGATCGCAGCAGACAGTGAACATCCGGTGCCATGGGTGTTGGTAGTTTCAATGCGGCGTGCGCGCAAGGTTTGACAGGTATCTCGGCTAATCCACATATCGACACTCTCGGGCATCTGGTGTAAATGGCCTCCTTTGAGCATCACGTAAGGACAGCCTAGATGGCGAAGTGCCGGCACCAGCTCATGCATTTGCTCTATAGAGGTAGGCACAGGCCGACCGGTTAAGCGAGCGGCCTCCGGCAAGTTGGGAGTGAGCACCGTTGCTCGCGGAATAAGCTCTTCAATCAACGCCGTCATGGCCTGCTCGTCGAGCAAAGGGTCGCCGCTGGTCGCGACCATCACGGGATCTAAAATCACCGGTAAGTGTGGCGACCGTGCCAGCACAGCAGCGACTTCACGAATAATCGCTTGATTGGCCAGCATACCGATTTTCACCGCACGCACCGGCATGTCGTACAACACCGCATCTAATTGGGCGCGCACAAAATCGGGCTCAACCGCCGAGACGGCGTCAACACCGCAGGTATTTTGCGCGGTTAGCGCAGTGATCACCGAGCACGCATAGCCGCCGGTCGCTGAAATCGCTTTAATGTCAGCTTGAATGCCCGCGCCACCACCGCTGTCTGAGCCGGCAATGGTGAGAATAACAGGTGGAGATAGGTTCATAATGGCCCCTTAATCATCAGGGGCGGAAGGAGACAAAGTACGGCAGTATGCATCACTTTATGCGCTGATCGTGTCAGTTCCCTCCGCCAGTGCTAACTGGATCAGGTTCTACGGGTCCTGCTTTCGCAGTCTCAGCAATTACTTGCTCCCCGACTAACTGAGTTCAGGATATGCATCCTACGGATAAAGCGCAAGCCTTACGCATACCGTACCGTCACGCTTTTCACGTTGATTTTCATCCAGTATTGACCTCAACCCAGCACTCTGCTCCCTATTTTGCTGATGAGGTTAAAGGGACCTTATCGCTACCGAGTTTTCACCAGCATTTTGACCCCACGTCAGGCTTGGTGACCGACACCGAGTTTAATCAGCGCCTCGATACCATTATCAGCCACCTCTAACGCATGACTCATCTCTAATCCGATGATGACCACGGCTATCCAGACACGGGCGCACTGATAGCCGTCGCTGGGCACTCACATCCGGTTTGCAGAAGCTGTTCAAACTGTTCTGTTCCCAGCGGTTTGGCATATAAGAAGCCTTGCGCTTGATCGCAGCCAATACGCTGCAAAATCTGTTGCTGGCCAACTTCTTCCACGCCTTCGGCCACCACACCGTGGCCAAACCCATGCGCTAGGTCGATCACGCTACCAACAAGATGTTTGTCACCGGCGTTGGATGTAAGATCTTGAATAAAGCTACGATCAAGCTTCACCCAATCCACAGGAAGCTGTTTCAAATAGCTCAATGAACTGTAGCCTGTGCCAAAATCATCAAGCGCAATGTGCATCCCCGCATCACGGAGCTGTTGTAACTCTTTAAGCGCCACCGACATATGTCGAATTAACGCCGATTCAGTAACCTCAAGCTGAATGATTTGGGTGGGTACTTCCAGCGCTTGGCAGCGGGCAAGAATGCTGTCGGCAAAACCGTGGCGAAGTTGCTGGGAAGAGACATTGATGGCTAAGTGAAACGCCTCAGGCAAGGTGTATTGCTCTCGCCAACGGACCAGCGCGCGCAACGCCATAGAAAAAACGGCATCGCCGAGTTGGATCATATCAGCACTTCGCTCGGCAATGGGAATAAACTCGGCCGGGCTGATCGCTCCCAGTTGCGGATGACGCCAACGCAATAACGCCTCAGCGCCTACCATGGTACCGGTATTGAGATCCCATTTGGGCTGAAAGACCAAAGACAACCCTCCTTGTTCAAGGGCCGGGCTAAGTCCATTGCGGATCATATGCTCACGTTGCGATTGCGCATCCAACTCTTGGCGATAATGACCCACTTCAGTGTCATCGGTCGGGATAGCTAGAATCGCTTGGCGAAAGAGTTGCTCCACATCATGATGATCACCTTCCGCTTGGGCTATTCCCACATGGCAGTGCATCGACATCAAACGGCCATCAAGGGTGTGATGACCACTCAATAATCGACAAATCCGCTTAGCAAGTGCGTCAATGGCGGTGATATCTCCTTCCACTAACATCACCAAACGTGTGTTGTCCCACACACCAATACGCCGCCCTCTTGCGACTGAGCTACTGGCTAAGAGCCCCGCTAGGTGCTTATACAGCGCTTCTGTCATTAAGTGGCCTTGATGCTGTGTGACCGCCTCCATCCCATCCAACGCGATCATTAACACGGTCACCATCCCCTTTGCGAGTTGACGTTCAGCCGCATCCACCAGCGCACGTCGATTGGGTAGATTGGTTAGGGGATCGGTTAAAGACAGGGTACGTAATGCCGCGGTTTGCTTATTCACTAACATCTGCAAACGCGCCGCTTGATCTCGCTCTTTCAGGGTTTTGAATTGAAAATGGAGAATATTATGGATGCGCTGGAGCACTTCATGGTGATCAAACGGCTTGGTGAGATAATCAATGGCCCCGCGGCATAAAGCTTGATTGCGCAGATTGTTGTCACTATCGGCAGTAAGCACCATCACGGGGGGACAGTGCTCGCCGAGCGTATTGTTCAGCAAATCGAGAACATCTAGCCCCGAGCGTTGAGGCATACGCATATCAAGCAACACTAAATCGGGGATCGGTGAGAGGTAATCGGTCACAAGGCGTGGATCGTTAAGGCCTGTGATGTGTTGATAGCCAGATTGCAGCAACATGGCAGTCAACAAGTCGACATTTTCCGGTCGATCATCAATGATCAGGATCTGCGCTTGGGATTTTTCTCGTGTCATGCCCTGTCCTCCAAAAGTGTTTGCATCGCTCGGCCCAACGCCGCACCCGATACCGGTGACGCCAACGTCACAATGCTATCGCTGTGCGATTGCATAGATTCGGTGTCCGGCACATTAACCACGATCATGGGCCGTTCACCGAGTCGCGACTGAACCTGATCTGCCGTGTCATCAAGCACCGCATGACTGACCATGAATAGCGAGGGCGGTGTGGTATGCGCCATCGCGGCTGCTAACGATAAATCATGGACACAGGTCAAGGTCAGTAACGGCCAATCTTCGAACCAATCGGCCATTAAGCGTTGCTGTGCAACGTCTGGTTCAATAAAAAGCACTCGATGCGGCTGGGTAAGGGTGAATGGTGTGGATGAAGACGCTATCTCGGTCAACGACTGGCCACGATAGGGAAAGGTGACGGCAAAACAACTCCCTTTTCCGACTTCGCTGCTCACGGTGATCTCACCTTGCATTTGCGCGATCAATTGCTGTGTGACCGCAAGCCCCACGCCTGCCCCTTCAATATGGGTTTGCTCGGCCGCTAAGCGATTAAAAGGCTCAAATAACGCGCTCAGCTTATCTTGTTCAATGCCAATGCCTGTGTCCGTCACCGCGATCGTTATCGTTTCGGCTTGCTGACAGGTCGATACCGTGACACGTCCACCCGCATGGTTATATTTAATTGCATTGCTAATGAGGTTGATCAGCACTTGCTTAAAACGGGTCGCATCGACGTAAAGATCGCCGTTGAGTGTGTCCGGTAGAGTATGGCGCAAACTCACCGTCTGGCGATGGGCAAGAGGCAACAGCGAATCGATAGCCTCGCAAATCATCGGACGCAAAGGTGCCCAGCTCGGGTTGAGGGAAATTTTTCCCGCCTCGATTTTGGCAAGATCCAGCACATCATTAATCAGGGCGAGTAAATGACGGCCACTTTGGTGTATTTGTGCCACGTATTGTTGCTGAGTGGCCTCTAACGCCGGCGAGGTCGCATTCATTAATAATTGTGCATAGCCAAGCACACAGTTAAGCGGTGTGCGTAATTCATGACTCATTGCAGAAAGAAAGTCACTTTTCGCTTGGTTTGCTCGCTCCGCGTCTTTCATGGCATTAAGAAGTGGGGTGGCATCGTACGCGACGGTAACAATGGCATATGGCTCACCTTCGAGGTGATGGATGAGGGTTTTCGCCAGTTTAAAGGTGCGGCCATCGTTCAGAGTGACATCGGTATGCACCGGCTCGCCATTCATGGTCAGTTGATGATCCAGCGCGTTGAGTGTCTCTCGTCCTCCTTTGGGCAATAACTGGGCAAAGGCATCAGCTAACGCCTCCACATTATCGACCCCAACGGCCTGCACGCACGCATGATTGGCCATGGTATATCGCCCGCCTAACTCGCGGACAAACACTGGATTGGCAATCGCATTGATGATGGTTTTTAGCTGGTTGCGCTCGTGTTTTACGCTCGCTTGCGCCTGCGTGAGCGCGCTAAGATCGGACATGATGCCGATAAACTCACGCCGACTGTCTATCTGTACTTCACTGACCGCGAGGTGTACAGGGACAAGATGCCCATCGACATGACGGGCCTTAACTCGCCGCCCAGTTCCAATCACTTTTGCTTCGCCACCGGTAAGGTATTGCATCAGATAATGCTGATGCTTCCCTTCATGCTCTGGCGGCATCAAGCATTCCACATTGTTGCCCACCAGTTGCCGATGGTCATAGCCCAGCAATGTGTGGGTGTAGGGATTGGCATCGATAATCACACCTGATTCATCAATCACCAAAATGGCAGCGGCTGCACTCGCCACGAGTGCTTGATAGTGGGCATCCGTGCCTGTCACTACGCACTGTTTGCCGGTACGGCTTTTCTTAACGATTTGATTATCCATAACAAATCCTGATCATCGGCCAAAAAAAACGCCCCATGACGGGGCGTTTATCGAATGTTTGGTCACGACTGTCGATAGTTTTTCACCAAGGCATCGACCTTATTCAAGAACTGCGTTTTAAGGTTTTCGTGCTCATAATCCAGGTGATATGTATTGTGAAACCCCACCCGTAACTGTACGCCATTTCCGGCTAAATAAATGGTGTAGCCGTCATAATCTGAGAAGGCTTCAATGCCATCTAGGCGATGTCCTTGTTCGGTTTTTTCTCCAAACTGAGTCACTATCTCGTAGGCGCGAAGTAGATATGCAGGATCTAGTTCGTTTTTCACGCTTCCCTCCTGACCGTTTATCGGAATGGCGCATCACCTCCCCGGCGCAAGGAGTGAGACGGCAAAGGCGACGCGATGACCGGATGCGATGGAACAGTGGTTGCTGGTCCCTGTTCGCGTGAATGCATCGGCTTTTCTATGATATTGGGCAGCGTCGCGAGTGTATCAAGGGTCAGATCGGGACGCGCTTTCTCTATCTCTGTTCCGTAATTATAGCCGTAAGTCACGCAAACAACAGGGGATCCGACCGATCGTGCGGCCTGAACGTCATTCACGGCATCCCCAACAACCAATAGCTCCGTGGGCGCAACGCGTAAAATCGCCGCGGCTTCATAGATGGCATCGGGGCCAGATTGCAAGGCAGCAATCGCATCAGCGCCTACAATCCGCGTGAAAAAGTGACTCACGCCGAGTGCTTTTAACAAACTATTGGCGTGAACGGTTTGCATGTGCGTGGTACAGATCATGGGCAGCTGTCTGCGTGCCAGTCCTTTCAAGCACTCAAGGACGCCCGGATAGAGTCGTGTTTTTGGCGGTTTTTTGCCCAGATAGGAGGACAGGAAAAGTGTGCGCGCCTGATTCAAGACCGCATCTGACACGCGGCCATTGATCTGGCGTGTTAACACCCGGTGGATCAACAAATCTGCGCCATCACCGATCCAGTCTTTGATCGTATTCGGATCTTCAGGTGGTAGATCGAGCCCTTTCAACATGCCCGATATCGCGTCAACAAGGTCGTCAAATGGGTCCGCCAAGGTCCCATCTAGATCGAAACATACCGCAGAGACATTCTCCAACTTTTTCATGGAACTCCCCCACAATCAATGTGTTATTACTCGGCAGGAACAGAGGTATTGTCGAGAGTGTGTCATCCATCGACTCACTAGAAGTTAGCAGAGAAGGTCGTGATCCCCTATCGAAAGATCAGGCATAATGTATCGAATCTGAGCGAGAAGAATGAATAATCAACCACCCTTTTCAAAAGTTCGTTTCCTAATCAAGCCACTAACCAATGAGTGATTCACATCACATTTTTGCGTTGTTGCGTCCAGTGATACCGACCTGATGACTGTATAAAAAATACGTCATATTTTTGACGACGCCGATCACCGTCAGCACCCAGTGTTCAAACAAGCGTTCACGGAAATGACACAAAATCCCATCAAAACTGTCATCGAGACACCTTACCCTTATCGACTCATTGGTTGTCACACATTGTCTTCTTGATTATGCGCTTTTTGCGATCACAGCCTATTTGGCGATTCGGCGTAGTTATTGCGCTGGCGGGTTTATCCAGTTGGCTGGTTTACACGCTAGACATACAGCGTCAACACGGTTTGTTCTCAGTACAAGTTGAAAAACAGCGTCATGTGCTCAGCAAAGCCTTTTCACATATTTATCAGCTACAACTTTCTGCGCAACTCTTTTTACAGCAAGAAGCCGGCCCCTCCCAAGCAGCGTTTCACCGCTTCATTGATACCCATACCCATGACAATACCGGAATTGATAGTGTGATGTGGTTGCCTCGCGTGAACCGCGCTGAGCTTAGTGATGTTTTTGCTCAGCGTCATCCGGTTCAGCCTTATCCGCCATTAAGCCGCAAAGCGTGCCAATGGGTGATGCGTAACGACACCTTCCCCGCACTATATGTATCGCCTAAAGCAAAAGAAAATGGCTATCTGGGTTGGCGTGCCGATGCGCAATGTGACAACACAGTGACCATGGAGCGTGCCTATTTCAAGCGCCAACCAGAGGCTATGCTCATCAGTGATCAGCAAGGGCACGGTGTGCGCTGGTTTGCCGCAATTACCAAACCTGATGGTCAGTTGCGGGGCTATCTTGCGACGACATTGTATTTCGACACCTTTTTCCCAACACTTTGGCAAAGCGACACCCCAGCTCCCGCACTGGCAATGACAGCCAAGGAAGCATTTGGGCATCAGCAGCTTTTTTCCACCCATTCACCCGCGCGTCTGCATCCTTGGCAAAATCAACGCGCAGATACCGATCTTATTGCCATTCCCGGTAGCGAAGAGGGGCTGGTGGTTCAGTTCTTTGATATTCAATCTCGAAGTGCTGCGAGTCGCTATGCCATTTTAGTCGGCATTTTAGTGCTTGCGTTGGGACTATCTATTTTGGCGAGTTTCTGGTCCTATGCGAACCGACTCACGCTGGCACAGGCTCTGGTGACCAATCAAACACGCCAACTGTATCATCAAGCTCGGCACGATAGTTTAACTGGGCTGTCCAATCGTGCGGCGCTCGATAGCATGCTGGAACGTATGCTGGCGATGTTGAAAGCCCAACGCGCGACAAGCTTTACGTTATTGTTTATCGACCTCGATCGTTTTAAGGCCGTTAACGACTCCCTCGGGCATGTGGTCGGCGATACCTTACTTAGACGTGTCGCGTCGCGATTAACCCGTTACATCCCCGATGAGCGTATCTTTCGCTTTGGTGGCGACGAGTTTATTGTCTTGCTCGAGCAAGATTGCGCATTGGCACAAACCAAAGCCAAACAGTTGCTTCGCGTATTGAGTCAGCCTTATTCCGTTGACGAACATGTTCTCAATATCAGTGCCAGTATCGGCATCGCGACAGTGAATAACGCCAATGCCTCGTTGCTTGATATTATTCAGCAAGCCGATATTGCCATGTATCACGCCAAGCTTACGCGAGAGCGGCTCGCGATATTTCAACCCGCGATGCTAGCCAAAGTGCAACACCGCTTTATTGTCGAGCAAGATCTTAAAAAGGCCCTCGCCGAACATCAGTTCACGCTCGCTTATCAACCTATTTTCGATGGACAAAATAAAACGCTTAGCCACGCCGAAGCGCTACTACGCTGGCACCACCCAACCCTCGGGACCATCTCGCCCGCTGAGTTTATTCCTATCGCAGAGGAAACCGGCTATATCATCGAATTGGGCGAATGGGTATTGGAGCAAGTCGCGCGTAAACTAGATAATTGGAGTGAGCGCTTGCCTACCGGTCAGAGCCCAACAATTACGGTTAATGTTTCCGCTAAGCAATGCCAAGCAAGCTCCTTTGCGGATGACATTGCGGACTTGCTCGCACGCCATCAATTTGCACCTCAGTGCTTAGCTTTAGAAGTGACAGAAACCGCCTTACTGGAGCACTCCGAATGTGTCGCGACAAACCTCCATCGTCTCCATCAATTGGGCGTGAAGCTCTATCTGGATGATTTTGGTACGGGTTACTCATCGTTATCGTTATTGCGCCAATATCCGTTCAGTATGGTGAAGATGGACCGCAGCTTTATCATGGATATCGATCAGCCGACCGGCAAAGCAGCCCCTTTGTGTCGTGGGATTATTGCCATGGCCCATGCGCTTGATTTGCGTGTCGTCGCAGAAGGGGTCGAAACACGGCAACAACTTGCTTGGCTACGTTATCATCAATGCGATTACTTGCAAGGCTATGTGTTATCACGCCCGCTTGAGAGTCACGCCATCGACAAACAAGTGATGCCAGCATCATACCAGCGTATGATGCTTGTGCATGGTTGATGCTGCAGCAAGCGGAGCGGGTTGGGCGTCTAGAGAGACATTGTTGATACCAAGCTGGGTAGAGGTGTGATGTAACCCATACCACTCTTCGCGAAGCACACCGAAACGTAACGCATCATAGTACTCACCTTGAAAGAAGCGCACCGAACGCAACCGGCCTTCTTCTTTCATGCCTAACGCCTTCGCGCAGCGCATCATGCCCGGATTCCCTGACCAAGTAGTCAATCCAATTCGGTTGAGTGTTTGGCAGCGAAATAACTCATCCACCCACAAGGCCAACGCACGGCGGCCGATTCCCCTCCCCCAATCGGCGGGGTCAAAAATAGTGATCCCCACTTCAAGCCAGCGTGTGCGTTTGTCTTCCCAGTAGAAGGTCACATAGCCCACAGGACGTTCATCCACACAAATGACTTTGGCACTGTCTCCAACAATGAAACGTCGGAACAGGCCAAACCGAAAGGACCAAAATGAGACAGGTTCGAGGGGAATATAAGGCGCGTCAAACTGCTTCCACGCGCGAGAGTGGTAAATCTGACGCCAGAAATAGGCCGCTTCACGACGAAAGGCGGGTCGAATCGTTACCCGCGGCGTCTCCATTTCCTTCACTTCCATGTTCGTAACGATTTCTCCTTGGGTTCACTACCAAATAATCGGTGATGAGGCCGATGACTTCACGCGGCCTTGCGCAGGCGTCACCCATAAAGGCATCCAATCTAATTCAATTAACCACCACATCGCTCACCTCCTATCAACACCCTAGGTTGATACTACGCTCATTTATCAAGTGTAGACGGTTGTCAGCGTGTTGGATGGGTAGATCGTTGCGATAATCCAACGCCGATAAGCACCAAACTGCCACCAATGAGGTGATAGTGCGTTAATACTTCATCAAGCCATATCATGGCAATGCCTGCGGTGAGTACGGGTAATAAATTCATGTACATCGCAGTACGGCTAGCGCCATTGAGCGCGATCGCATTTAGCCACAATGCCGGCGCTAATACCGACGCGCCGACGGCCGCAAAGCCCACCAAGGGATACGCGTCGGGCACAATATCAGCACTGGGCGCGGCATAAAGCACAGGTAAGAGCATCAATACCGCAAACAATGCTTGTACATACACAGAAACCCAATTAGACACCGACATCGGCCAGCGTTTGAGTAATACACAATACAAGGCATAAGCAGATGCGCAAATCAACATGAGTCCATCACCGGCAGTGACACCGCTTTCAAGCAGCGTCATGGGCTGACCTTGAGTGAGCATATACCCAAGTCCAGAAAAGGACAATATCGCGCCAGCGATGGCGATACGTGTTAGCGGTTGGTGCAGAAACCACACGCTAAATAGCAAACTGAGCATTGGGACCAACGACATAATTAACGCCATATTAGTGGCGGTAGTCGTTTGTGCAGCAAAATAGGCGACCGATTGGTTGATCACCATACCCAGAGACGCCAACACCGCAAGACGAGGGGCTAATTTAAACACCGCACGCCGCTGTCGCCATAAAGTCGGCAGACAAAAGGGAGTAAGCACTAAAATCGCAAAGAACCATCGATAGAAAGCCATGGCTCCAGGAGCAATCACCACCACCGCCATCTTGTTGACGATGGTATTCATCGCCCAAATGGACACTGCCGCAAAGGGCAAGAAAACAGGCATAGATCTCCCAAACAGCAAAAATCAATTAAGCAAAAGCAGGCAGTTTACACTGTAAACTCACCAATGAAACGCCTAATTTGCTGGACGTTGAGGGCGAGAGGGTGGATTCAGGCAAAGAAAAAGCGGGCAAAGAGCCCGCTGGCGAGAGAAGTGCCAAAGGATGTCGACGAGGACATCAAATAGGACAAAGGTATCTATCGAGATTGAGTATATCGTTCCTACTTTAGCAATTGTCAGCGCTTGGTTAACTTACTGCCAATCCTTATTGACATGAAAAACGGTAAGGTCAACGCCCTGAGGCAATCTCATCAAGCACGCTTAATACTTGCCCATCTAAATGGCCTTCATACACGCGCTGACAGACTTTACGACGTACGGCTAAGCCAGAGATCAATCGCTCGATGGAAAGATGACGCTCTTGCTGCTGTTGGTTATAAAACTCAATGGTACGGCTTAGCGTCTCGTACGGCACCACATTCTCACCCACCATCAGCCAATCCAGCTTCTCTAAATAGCCTTGGCACTCTTCCGTGATCACAGACGCTGGATGTCCCGTCATTGCTGATAACGCCGTGATACTGCGTTGGAGGGCTTCCTCCGAGGTATATTTCGACAACACGATCGTAAGCTCATCCGCGTTCACTTCAACCAAGTGCTTGCGTAACTTCACACGCCGCCCTAATCGACCGCTGGACTTTTCTTTGCGCTGAATGGGTTCAAACTCCCCATCAATGATCCCGGAAAGCTGATCAAGGTCTTGTTTGGGTAAAATCTCATTGCGCAGTGGGTTCGGCATGGTTGGTGCTAGCGATCGTTTGCCTTCGTTATACATCTTGGCCCGTGAGTAGCGGATCACTTCATCCACATTGCACTTAATATCCATCCGATAGTCAGGATACTTTTTATCATCCTCGCGAGTGAGGGTCAGATGATACCCCCACAGATTGACTGCAAACACATCATCCGTCACCTTTCCATCAGCCAGTTTTTTAAGCTCTCGAATGAGATCGCTCGAAAAACGGCGCCATTCGATGTTTCTCGCCATTTTCTGGTTTAGTTCGCTCAACAACAAGGAATCTTCTAAACGACGCGACAGACGGCTTCTGAAGAGCGAATACAGCTGGAAGACCAAGGTATGCTGACGCAAGATCTCGGGGGGGAACAAGAAGAAGTAGTCTCTTGTCATTAACTCTTCGAAAAACGACGGTTCCCACACCAAAATATACAGGTTCGGTTTGATTTTTACTTCACCATCCTCCCCTTCTTTTGGGGCTTCTTCTGACGCTGTGATGGTGCGGGCCAGGAAGCGGAAACGGTCACTTTTAAATCCTTCCGGCATGTTTTCGCTCAACCAACGTCCCGTCAGCTCGTGCAACTGAAAATCAGTGAATTCAATCCGATCGATACTTTCACGGATGGCATCTCGCGCTGGGCCACTGTCTTTCTTACCGCGCAGCTGCAGGATGTCCGTAATATAGATTGGCGTTTTATTGCCGATGGTCTGCGTCTGCAGTTCATAACTGGGCAGATGATGATCATGGTATTGCACTGTCAGTGTAAACAGCGCAAACAAGGTCATCAGATCGTCCACCGTCATGATAGACTTCGCTGAGCGTGTCTCGATGATCGCTTTGGTGCCACTGATCGCTACCATCGACTTTTGGTAACTTTTTTTCGTTCGCGGCGGTGCCAATGCTTGGTCAATGATCCCAGCCCAACTGGTCGGCGATACCAAGATCTGATCTTTCTCATCCGGCATGGTAGGAGGCGTGCCTAGCCCATGCTCACTGAGCAGTTGGCGATTCACTTGATTTTGTGCCAATGCTTTCGAGCGTTTTTGTTTGACCACATCACGGCTTTTCTCTGTCATTAACCCCGCACTACCAAGGGTAGAGATTAAACGGCTAGGATTAACGAAGCGATGAAGCATGGTTTTGCCTGCTAAGCCTTCCTCGAACCGCACCGGTTGTTGGACGAATAACCCTAGGCTGACAGCTGCTCGCAGTCGTTGCTGAATCGCGGCACGGGTGAGTTGGCCTTCAGTTGCATCGACCAATTCTGTGGTTGACACATAGCCATCTTGGGAGGAAAAGCCACGAACTGAAATCAGATTCAGTAACTCAAGAATACTTTTGGTTACTCCTTTAAAATGTTCATATTGAGCAAGCCAGTCCACAAGTTGAGCATGCACTTCAAAAAGATGCCCATCTTTGTGCGATCGTGGGGCTTTAATCAGTATTTTTTCTGGTTTGGTGCTGCTCATGTGCAGTTCGTTCCTTTCCCGATAGCTTGCTCATTGGAGAGCGAGAATAGTCAAATAAGCAAAGACCGTAAATTGACCATACTTCCAGGTAAATCCTAATAAAAAAAAATCATAAAAGAAAGATCTTTTTTATTGGCGCTTTTAACTGATCTTTATGATTTAACTGATCTAATTTGATGATCTGATCTATTGATCCATGCGGCGAATATTGTTTAAGTGTTTGTTTATTAGCATTTTATTTTTTGACACCCCCGAAAGCATGATCAACACAAGGTCGGAGGCATGATCAACATACGTCACCAACGATGATCATGTAATGCCCGTATCAATGATCATCAATGGCGCGAAGCGATGATCATCAATCAATTGAAACGATGATCATGGCTCACACACACTTTATCCACAGGCAAGTATTACCTTGTGTGGTTATCCTAGCCAAAATCTGCTGGATATCGGCTGTTTATGGTATGGAACTATGATCAAGCTAGCGTCATTTTCAGCTTTTCCGGTCAATATTGGTGAGATTGTCACCAGGCGAGGAGGGAAAAGGAGCGCTTGGGCTTAAAATTGAAATGACATTCACAGTAGATTAGCGAAGCCGAGATATGTGTCCGACTTACGGAACAATGATCATGATGGCGATCGTGCTGTTGGATCGTATGCGTAGCGATAACTGCGAGCCTACTGTAGCTGCGGAATGGTGAGACGATCCTTTGCGATCCCTTGCTACATCGGACATTCACCGTATTTTAGCCAACTGGTCTCATCGTTCCGGCCTGAATAGGGAAGAGTCCGCTTGTCGCGGTTCACTTGATCATTTTTCCGTATTCACTGGTGTCAGTGAGCGTCCATTTGCTGACAAATTCAACGGATATATTACTTGATCATCGTTCCTTAAAAGGGATACCGATAGCGTAAGCATGATCAAGGTTACTACGCTTTACATCGCATCTGCCTTGATCATGTTTTCGGGAAAAATGATCAAAAGCCATGTTAAAGGTTACTAATAGCATCAAGCGAGGTAGAAAGGTGACTCGTGGAGTATCGTCAGACAGACAATTAAGATTGAAATAACACTATCCGTAATTTGTCCATCATGAAATAGGCTTCCGTGAATTTTTGCTGTTTACATTGTAAATAAGTGACAGTGTGACATTTTAAATATTTGGCGTTTGTCCTACATTCAGTCGCAAGATTTTGGCGGTAAAAATGCCCTTATATTCGCTGGAATAACAATTGTGAGCAGGATCTTTATTTGATTGCTATCTGTTCAGCTTTTTATTGTATTTACTTCTTAGTGCTGTACAATCGCCAATTATTCCTCATGATGGCGAAAATAAGATGGATAGGGAAAAGACGATTGAAAACCTTCGCAATATCGCTGCGCAGACGAAACAAGTTCAGTCTGATCGCGTCGAAATTGTGATGGAAGAGCGACATGATCAGTTGTTTCCACCAATGTCAAAAGCGTTGATGGAAACCCGATCTGGCTTAACCCGTCGTAAGCTAGATGAAGCAATTTCTCGTATGGAGCAGCAAGGGCATCAGTTCACCAAGAACAATGCAAACCACTACTCGATTACCTTAGATGAAGCTCATAAAATCATGGATGCGGCCAATGTCCCCTCTTTTCATGAGCGTAAGGGAAAAGCCCATAAGCCTTGGGTGATAAACATCCAGAACCAGAAAGGCGGAACGGGTAAATCAATGAGTGCGGTGCACCTCGCGGCCTGTATGGCATTAAACCTAGAGAAGCGCTATCGCATTTGTTTAATTGACCTTGACCCTCAAGGATCGTTGCGTCTATTCCTCAATCCACAAATCAGCCTGACGGAACAGGAAGGGATTTATTCGGCGGTCGACGTCATGCTGGATAATACCCCCCAAGCGGCAGATAAAGACTTTATGATGCGTAATGTCTTGCTGCCGACGCAATATCCAAACTTAAAAACCATGGCTGCCTTTCCTGAGGATGCCATGTTCAACGCAGAAGCATGGCAAGCATTGGCAAGCAGTCAGTCGCTCGATGTCGTCGAATTACTCAAAGAGAAGGTTATTGACCCTATCAGTGATGAGTTCGACGTGATCATGATTGATACGGGCCCGCACATCGATCCCCTCGTTTGGAATGCGATGTATGCGTCAAATGCGTTGGTGATTCCGTGTGCCGCCAAGCGTTTGGATTGGGCATCAACGGTGAACTTTTTCCAGCACTTACCTCAAGTGTATGAAATGTTCCCTGAAGATTGGCATGGTCTCGAGTTTGTGCGCTTAATGCCAACTATGTTTGAAGATGATAATAAAAAGCAAATTTCAGTGTTGACTGAAATGAACTACCTTTTGGGTGACCAAGTGATGATGGCGACGATTCCTCGAAGCCGCGCGTTTGAGACCTGTGCAGATACGTATAGCACTGTCTTTGACTTGACCTCGCAAGATTTTGAGGGAGGTAAGAAGACACTATCAACTGCGCAAGAAGCGGTGCACCGTGTTGGGCTTGAGCTTGAGCGCGTGCTACATAGTCACTGGGCATTGCTCAATCAGGAGTGATAAAGAAGAATGGCGATTAAAACTTCCGATTTGAATGCACGCTTGTTTGCCAAAGCCGACAAGCGTCGCGCCACCACCACGCAAGAAGCGCAAAAAGCGGCTAGCGAAAAAGCGGCGGTGATTGAGCTGGCCGTGGCCGGCGAACACACTGTTGAATTTGAGCTAATTAAAGTACCGGCGGCGGATATCGCCGAGAAAACCACGGTATTTGATAAAAACGCCCGAGAGCAGTCCTTTCTTAATGAGCTCGCGCTATCAGATATTCTCACCACGCTCAAAGACCGCGGTCAGCAATACCCCGCGGTGGGACGTTGGTTAGATGATGGACGCATTGAGGTATTGGACGGTAGCCGCCGTCGCATGTCGTGCTTGATTGCAGAGCAAGACTTCCTCGTTTATGTCGCGAAAGATATTAGTACGCGTCATGCAAAATTTCTTTCCGATGTCGCTAATGCGCATAAACCTTTGTCGTTGTATGAGCGAGGCAAAGAGATGCAAGCCATGTTGGATAGTGGCGAAGTGGCTGATCAAAAGGCGTTGGCAACAGTCTGCCAGTGCAGCGAAGCACTGGTCAGTGGTGCGTTGAAAGCTGCTGCCCTACCCTTGCCATTACTGCAAGCCTATCCGAGTGTCGCCGAACTTGGCCGTCCGACCATAGTGAAGTTGCATCGTTTGTTCTTTGGCTTAGACGACAGTCAACAGCAGGCACTATTGGATAAACTGGGAAATACTCCGTTGTGGCAACAAGTGGATGCGCAGGGCGTGACGCGTATTACCCGAGAAGTGACCTTGCACATCGAGCAATTTAAGGATGAGTTAGTTACGCCAAAAGCGAAGCAAAAAGAGCAATCAACGACCTTAGTGGAAGGCCGTGCGGCGTATCGACGCAAAGGCAGTAGTTTAAGCATCAACCTTAAAAAGATTGATGATCAGCAAGCCGAACGTATACTCGCATTGATTAAAGAGCAGCTCGATAACGTGTAAGCCTCGACCTCGTGATTGAATATCGGCACGCATTGCGTGCCGTTTTTTTTGCTTTCAGTTATGATCAGCCTATTGTTCTTATCACTCGATTAGGCGCTTCATGTCTGCCACGTCTCTGTTGTCTCAGTTTCTCTCTCAACTCATTGAAACAGCCCAAGCCCGCTCGCATCGTCAACTGGTGGTCTCTGAGCGGTCGGTGACTGACATCCTTTCAGCGTTAGGAGAGGCGCCAGTGCGTCGCGTAGCAAGCCAAGATGCACCGGATGTCATCAGCTGGCGGCAAGCCAAACAATGGTTAGGGCAAGAGTGTGGCCATCTGTTAGTGGACGTTGATGGGGCATTTAATAGCGAGGCCTTCTGTGCGATCAGTGGTTGCTGTCGAGCCGGCTCTCTGATCATCTTGCAGGTGGCGGCCGATGTGGCGACCTTACCGTTATCGGTCAGAAGAATGCTTCGGCTTTTGCAAAATACGGACAGTGTGGCTTGGATTTCACATCAAGGTTGTCGGGCGCCCACCCTTCCGCCTTTATCCGACGTATCTCATCTCGTTTCACAACAAGATGCAATTAACGGATTAAAAAAAGTAGTGACTGGGCATCGCCGTCGACCCTTATTGCTGACCGCGGATCGTGGACGTGGCAAATCCGCGGCGATGGGAATAGCGGCAGCGCAGTTAGCCTTACAAGCGCCGCGACAAATTGTGGTGACGTCGCCAACTCCCGCCAATGTCACTACCTTGTTTGCCCATGCCAAACAGCAGCTGGGCACAACGGATGTGAATGGGCTTGATGTTGGTGTTGAAGGTAGTCGTATTCGCTTTGTCGCGCCAGATGCGTTGCTGCGAGAATGCCCCGACGCCGATCTTCTTCTCGTTGATGAGGCGGCAGCCATTCCACTGCCCATGCTTAGTCAGCTCCTTCGCCAGTATAGCCGTGTCGCCATTGCCAGTACCGAGCATGGTTATGAAGGAACGGGTCGCGCCTTTACGCTTAGATTACGCGCGCTCCTCGATGAAGAACAGCCACAGTGGCGCTCTCTCACCCTAACCGAACCCATGCGTTGGGCCGAAGGGGATCCAGTAGAGACCTGTCTGAATCAGCTTTTCCTACTCAATGTAGCTCACGATGTGATACCACCAAAGATGGAACCGTGTGCGGATAGCGCCGTGCAGTTTAAAACGCTCAGCGCTGAACATTTATTCCATCATGAACAAGAGTTGGTCACGCTATTTTCTTTGTTGATGACGGCCCATTATCAAACATCGCCCAATGATTTAGCCTTGTTGCTTGATGATGACAGTTTGCGTATCGTCGTTGCCAAGCAAGGTGAACACACGATTGGCGTTGTGGTGGTGGCGGAAGAGGGAGGCTTTTCAACTCCGTTAAGTGAGGCAGTGATTGCAGGCACTCGCCGTATTCGCGGGCACTTACTGGCACAATCATTAGCGACTCACCTTGGATACGCAACGGTGTTAGAGAACAAGCTATGGCGTATTCAGCGCATTGCGGTCGCTCCTGAATGGCGTCGGCACGGTGTCGCAAGTGGATTACTGACGCATCTTCAACAGCAAGCCGCGAAAGAAAATATAGCCTGTATAGGCACCAGTTTTGGGGCGACAAAAGACCTTATTCACTTTTGGCAGAAGCAGGGTTTTGATCCGGTTAAACTTGGCATGAAGCGCGACCAGGCTAGCGGATGTTACTCATTGCAGTTAATTAGGCCGGTAGAGACGATGACATGGATGAAAGAAGCCGTGACGCTTTTTCAGCAAAGCTTCCCCCTTTTATTGATGAGCGCACACCAGAATTTGGAGCCGGATATCGCAGCGACACTGGTCGCATTCATGCCCGCTCGTCCGCTAACCAACGCGGAGACTCGTCAAGTGCAGGGGTATGCGGCCGGCGGTGTTGGCACTGAAGCGGCGATTGGGAGTTTGCAAGCTTGGACACGATGGACATTCCAGTCAACGTCGCCTGTCGAGTGGGATTGGCGCGAGGTGCTATTAACCAGTAAAGTCCTACAAGGCCTTTGTTGGCAAACTGTCTGTGCTCGGTTTAATCTGTCAGGTAAGAAGGCGGCAGAGAAAGCCCTACGTGATTACGTGGCTTTTCGATTGGATAATTAGCCTCTATTTACAGTGTAAATTTGACGTCCTATCGCTGCCCCTATTTACACTGTAAATTATTGCCAAAACGCAATGCCTACGCTCAGCTTTAACGGTGACGAAGATATCGTCGTGTTAGATAGCACGCATTCTAACTGGAATGCGTGATATGCAATAAGATGTACGCTTCTCACCGCATCCTCACACTTTTTTATGATAAACGCTTACTACCTCACGCTTTTAGACGTGACCTCACTTCCATGTGTGCCAAAACCCCTATAATTTATTATTAATGAGACAATTGCGCGCGGTTGCGTTTAATGTCAGCTAATTTATAAGAAACTACCCAAAAGATTTCGCCTCGATAAAGGTTTAAACTCATGACGAGGACTGTTTCGCGTTGACGATATGGTTTTCAAAAGGACCGAATAGGCAGGGACCAAGATGCTAGACGAAATCCTACGTATATCGCAGGATGGAAAACGAGTATATCTATCAATCGGCGGACATCATCAAGGCGATGAGCCGATTGATAAACATCAGATTAAAGACTGGTTGGTTGCCAACAAGGTCGGTAGTTTCTTTTGCTTTGATGATACGATTCAATCTGCGCTCGCCAAGCTGAATGACAGTACCGAACATGATGAGTCCGAAGAAATCATCATTGCCGAAAGCCGTGATGCAACAGTCGAAGCACGTATTGCTGACGACAAGATGACAGCCTACTTAGTCGTGAATGGTGCCTGTGGTGGCAGTGGTCTTAAAGCCAATGATATTCTCTCGACCTTGCGTGAAGCCAACATTGTGCGTGGCATCAAAAAGCCAACCTTACAAAAACTCCTCTCTGCTTCTGGGCGCTTAAAACCGGGCGAATATTTGGATGTCCCGGTTGCGTTTGGTCGCCAGCCAGTGCCGGGTGAAGACGCCCATATCGTTTATTTGATCGAAGATCCCGCCGACCGTGTTCGCCGACCGAGAGAGCGTGATGACGGGCGAGTCGATATGCGTGATCTCGGTGAGATGGTGATGGTGAAAAATGGCCAGCCACTCGCCAAGCTGGTGCCTGAAACTGCCGGTTACGAAGGCTTCACTGTGACTGGGTCGGTATTACCGACCACACCAGGTAAACCCATGGCGCTGAATGCACATGATGGCAGTGAATTCAGTAATAAAGACCCTAATATCTTGGTGGCAACCATGGCGGGTATTCCGCGTTTATTGGATGACGGTGTCGCGGTAGATGATGCCTTAAGTTTGGACGCGGTCGATGTGGGGACAGGGCACGTTAATTTTGAAGGGAGTGTGGTGATTAAAGGCGACGTCGAAGTCGGGATGAAAGTGACCGCGACCGGCACAGTTACTGTCGGCGGTGTCGTTGAGTCATGCACCATCACGGCAGGCGGAGACATTATCATACAAAATGGTATTATCGGCCGCCAAGTAGCCTCTGACTCCGAGATCAATTGTACCTTGGTGGCGGAAGGCAACATCGTTGCTAAGTTTGCGCAGTATGCCACCTTGTGTGCTAACAACAACCTCGAGCTCACGTTGCATGCGATGCACTGTCAAACCCATGTGGGTAAATCACTGATGATTGCCGATGCCACGAAACGGAAAGGGACACTAGCGGGGGGTAAACACGAAGTAGGTGAAAAAGTAGAGGCGGTGATCATCGGTGCGAGTGCAGGGGCACACACATATATTCATTGCTTCTCACGCTTGGCGTTGTTGAAACGTGAAGTGGTCGATCTCAATAAACAATGGGAAGAGAAAAAAGCGCAACTTAACCGCATCAAAGCCGCAGAAGCGAAGCTTGAAGCCTTACCGGCTCAAAAGCGTGATGCAGCGATGGTAGAGCGTATTACCACCACGCGCGATCATCTTTTTGAAGAGATAGACAACATTGAACACGAGATTGAAGTAACGGATGCACAAATTGCCGCGGGCTACCGGGAATCGACGATTGTCGCGACCAAGTCTCTTTTGAGCCGAGTGCATTGCACCATCGGGGAAGAAAAGCATTCGGTCGACTCGGAGCACGGTCCGTCCATTTTGATGTATGAGAATGCAAAAATTCAGCTTAAACCCTATCAAGCGAAAGCTTAATCGCGAGTTTACACTGTAAACTGATTAACTGACTTTCCTTATTTTCCCTTCTTTTAATGCTTGTAACACCGCTTTTTTCGGCCCATCCGCAACCACACTGCCTTGTTCCATCACAATGACACGATCGACCACATCGAGCATACCGGTTTTATGGGTATTCAGAATTAGCGTCTCCTCTCGGCGAAGGTCTTTGAGCTGAGTCTTAATGAACTGTTCAGTACGGTTATCCATCTGACTGGTGGGTTCATCTAAAATGATCACGGGCGGACGTCCTAATAAAGCGCGAGCGAGCGCGACAGCTTGCCTTTGACCCCCTGACAACAAGGCGCCACCTTCACCCACTTGACGCTCCAAACCGGCTGAATCGTATTGGGTGAACGCGAGAACTCCGGCACGGGTCGCTGCATCCATAATATCGATATCATCCGCCAACGGCTGACCAAGGGTAATATTGTCACGAATCGAACCAAAAAAGAGGGTTGGTTCTTGAGGAACAAAACCGACATTACGACGCACATCAATGTAATGGAGCTGGGAAATGTCGGTGTCGTCAAAAGCCACGGATCCTGATGTGGGTTGATAAAGCCCTACCAACAAGCGTGCAATGGTCGTTTTCCCTGAGCCTACTCGGCCGATGATTGCGACTTTCTCTCCGGGATAAATGGTAAACGAGACACGACGCAGTGCTTGAGAGGTGGCATTGGGGTAATGGAAGTCAACGTTATCTAGCTCGACTTTACCGCGCATCATCGGACGATGAATGTAGCGTTTGCCCTCCACTTGCTCCGTGGGCAAGTCCATGAGCTGTTCGATAATATCTAAAGCAGATTTGGCTTGGTGATAGCGCGTTGAAAGTAAAGAAAGCTGAACCAAGGGCCCAACTGCGCGAGAGCTGAGCATGCTGGCCGCTATCAGTCCACCCATGGTCAAGGCGCCTTCCGCGATTTGATAGACACCAAACACTATCATACTGACCACGACAAACTGTTGGACAAAGCTCGCGGAGTTGTGGACGGAATCGGTCAAGCGTCGAGTTTTGATGCTCCAATTCGCCATATGCGCCACGGCTTCTTCCCAGCGGTATTGAAACTGGCTTTCGGCACCAAAAATCTTAATCGTTTCTAGGCCAACGAGGCTTTCAATTAGGTTGGCATTTTTTTGGGACGATAAACGCGTGCCTTCTTCAATTGTGCGCCGTAGCGGTTTTTGAATCAGCATTGCATGGATAATAAGCAAGGAGACGGCAATCAGAGGCACAATTACCAGAGGACCTGCGACCAGCCAAATGACGAAGAGAAAAATCAACGCAAAGGGGAGGTCGATGAGCGTTGAAATGGAGGCAGAGGTAAAGAATTCGCGGATAGACTCAAATTCTTGCATATGCCTTGCAAACGCGCCTACGGACGGCGGCCGTGCTTCCATCTTAATCCCAATCACTTTGGCGTAGATACGTGAAGAGATCAGCAAGTCAGTTTTCTTACCCGATATATCAATAAAGTAACTGCGCAGGAGTTTGAGCAAGAGGTCAAAAACGAAAATGACGAAAATGCCACTGGCCAGCACCCAGAGGGAATCAAACGCAAGATTTGGGACTATCTTGTCGTAAACCAACCGCGAGAATAGCGGAACACTAATGGCAAACACATTGATAAATAACGAGGCAATCAGGACATCGCGATAGATGTGGCGAGATTGCCAAAGTGTGCCCCAAAACCAATGGCCTTCATCTTTGACTTGCGCTTTGGGAGAGCGCTCATCATATCGAAATTGCTTTTTAAGTAAGAAAAGCCGTCCGACATAGGCGTCATTAAGGTCATCCAGCATGACCCACTGGGGCGTCATATCCGCGTGAGGCAGGACAATTTCTGCTTGGCCTGCCGCTAAATCTAATCCTAGCAAGACACACGCATCGTTATCTTTCATCAACAAAATGGCAGGGCAAAGTAACGGCGAGACCTGTTTGATGGCCATGGTTTCTTCTTTGGCAACAATACCAGCGCGCTCGGCGGCGCGCGGAAGGAGAAAGGGCGATAGATAACCATCGGAAATGGGTAGGCCTGACACCAGTGCGTCCGGAGAGTTCGCGTTACCGAAATAACGCGACACATAGATGAGAGATTGTAGCAGCGGATCTTTAACCATTGCTGTCCTTAGATTTCTCAAAGATATAGCCTTGGAAGCCGTTCACGAATAACTCCGAGAGGCGAGCAAGCTGTGCTTCGGTTTCGACCCGTGTTGCGATGGTGGTGATATTGAGGTTATGGGCCGTACGACACACCGACGCCAACACATGTCCCTGAGCATCGTCATCGATATTATTGGTATAGGCAAAATCGATTTTCACGTAATCAGGCTTGAAGCGTTGCAAGTAATCGAGTGACTGGAAGTTACGCCCGTAGTTATCCACACCAAATTGGAAACCCGCCTGACGAATTTGATCCGTGAGCAGACTGGTGTGGTCGGCATGGCGGACAAACGCCACTTCCGGGATTTCAAACAACAGACGACCGGCAAGTCCTCTGTTTTGGTACATGGCGCTGCCTAACCAACGGATAAAGGATGCATTCGTGATACTGCTTAGGGTTAAGTTCACCGCGAGTGGGCCGGCACTCTTATCTTGAGCGAGGGTTTTCATAATGTGGGTGATCACATATTTATCTAAGGTCTCACCCAACTGAAGTTGCTCTACTGCCCCTAAGAAGTGGCCGGCGCCATAATACTCACCGTCTTTTTCAATCGCCGAGAAGACCTCTTGGTGGAGCAGTTTTGAGGTGCTGTCACTGACAGACTGAAACTTAAATACAAAGAGCTCTTTCGCCACCGCTTCATGAAGGAGTGCTTTCCATTGCTGTTTACCCATCGCCGCATCGCCCATCGACTGGTCAATCAGCACCACTGGATGATCGGGAGTATTCCGCGCTTGAGAAAGCGCATTATCGGCTTGCGAGAGCAAGATACTGGCATCACGATTCCCTCCACCATTCACGGCTAAACCGACAGCCACTTTCGGCGGCGTAAGCCCCATGGGATCGGCTTGCATATCGACTACCATTGCCAGCACACTTTCACCGAGTAGTCGCAGATCATCAGCGTCGGTATTGGGAGCTAAGATCACAAACTCGTCCTTGCTCAAACGGGCCGCTGTCATGCTGTCATCGGTAATAATGGTGTGGGTGAGATTATTGGCAAAACGTTCCACCAAGTTATCACCCGCTTCGAACCCTTGTTTTTTGTACGCTTCACTGATCAGATCAACCTTAATCAGTGCCATCCCGCCAACGCCCGATTCGGTGAGCCAAGATTTAAGTTGGCCGACGTAAAAGCTGCGGTTGCCGAGCCCAGAAACGGCATCGCGATAAGCGGTTTTGCGTAATCGGTCGGCTTCTTTGGCTTGTTGCTCAAAATAGCTTTTCAGCTGTTCGGTCATGACATTGATGGCCCTGACCACGGTTTTTAATTCAATGGTCGGGGGAAGCGGAATAGGGTCGCCAAATCGGTTTTTAGCAATCTCGCCTGCTTTTGCGGTGATACGGGCTAAGGGCTTGAGAGAGCGGCGCAATTGCCAGCCGATCACGACCGATGCGATCAGAAAAATGACCGCCATACTCGACCCCAATTGTACAAACGACTTCCACAATTGTTTGTAGGCATAGCCGGGATGGGCCACGACCTCTACTTCTGCCAATTGCATCCAGCCACTGGTAATGGTTTGCTTTTCCGTGATCACTGGGAAAATATCGAGGTTGATAAACCATTGCGGAACACCTTGGATTTTAACTGGATATTCGCGCACGATTTCACTGTTATCAGACAACAGGGTGAGGTTGACTTCACGGTAAAAGCCACCGTCAAAAAACGCATTGATCACAGACTCGGCCGCCACCTTATCGTCTGATTCCAAGTAAGGGGCGAGGGCCAAGCCCATCGAGTTCACGGTATTGTTCACATCTGCGGTTTGCTGGTTGAGCAAAAAGTTGCGCGTGGTGTTGAGCTCGATACCGAACACAGACAACACCAAGAAGAAGAAAATGACCAGCATCCAGGTGAATATTTGGTTGAATAACGTCATAGGTCGTTACCTATCAAAAAGTTTAACGGGTTTTTGCATTTTTAACGTGTCGACGCGGTTACGTAAGTCATTCCATAGTCCGAGTCGTGAGGAGTTACCGGCCAGCTCCCCTTGGCCTCGCTCTTTCATCAGCCACAATCGGCTACCATTAAAGCTGTAGATAGGTAGCAAATCTCGCCGCAATGAAGCGCGCTTTATTTCTGGGTCGAGGTTATCGAGCAGCACAGGTTCCGATGACGGTGTCGGATAGTAAGCGACAACCATATGGAACTGATCCAACCGAATCGCTTTGACATACACCAACCGTAGCTTCTTATCATCGACACCGAGTTCTCGCAGTGAGAAATACTTGGCGATACTAAAATCCTCACAATCGCCTGCGCTGGTGCCGAGAAACTCAAGGGGCGTCGCCCAATAGTCTTTTTTTCCCCATAGCTCGATATCATCAACAAAATACAATTGGTTAAAAAAATCATTTACCTGGCGCAGCTTTTCTTGCTCCGACAGACTCTGTGTATTCGCGACCATATTGCGCCAGGCCAATACACGTTTGCCCGCACGCTCACCGTAAAACGCGGAAACCTGCTGGATCCAACGCGATTCAGTGGTGGTCAAGCCGCCGACACTCATCGACAGCAAAATGGCCAATATGGCGACGCCCCATCGCTTCATAGACATACGGCTCGCTGTACTACTGGGGCCGGCGAGTGAAGATTGTCCACGCTTTCTCTACATCTCCTTTAAAGTTCAACAGCTCTGCACTCACGCGCCGGTCTTGTGGCGCGTTAGGATCGGTGTGCGTGGCATTCGCTTCCCCCAGCGCATCAATCTCAATGCGGCTTGGAACAATGCCGGCGCTGACGAGCTCGGCCCTAACCGCACGTGCCCGCTCTCGCGATAAGCGTAAATTATACTCGGTCGAGCCAATGGCACTGGCATGACCGGTTAAACGTACTGACACGCCGGGGTACTGGGTAAGGAAGTCTGCCATAGCTGTTATATCAGTGACATAGTCGGGGCTGACTTTTGCGGTATCATTGGCAAATAGCACCCGCAACGATGTGGCTGGCGTCTCTGACGCTTGAACGGCGGAGTCAGGCTCCACATAACTGGGACACCCTTGATTATCGACTATGGCACCGATTGGCGTTTGTTCACAGCGGTCACGTGCATTGATCACGCCATCCTTATCCGCATCGGCAACGTCGTGTTCTTGCAGGGCCACCGGCGGTGCCATAATGGCATAACCACAGCCATTGAGGAGGCTGATACACACAGCGTAAAATAGGACTCTCATCATTTGTGGTCCTCCGCGTTGACTTGCCATTCGGCAGGTATTGTCACTCGCAGCGCATTCAACAGATTGCCGGTATTATTCAACAGTCGGTATTGCGCCAAGAGATGATCAAAATTCGCGTCAAGGTAAGCGCGACGTGCTTCGAACAACTCGTTTTCTGTGTTGAGTAAGTCCAATAAAGTGCGTCGGCCAATACGAAACTGTTTTTCATAGGCCAGCACTGTGTCTGACGCTGCATCTACTTGTTGTTGGAGAAACACTTTTTGTTGGGTGGTTAGCTGGTAAGCACTCCACGCTAAGCGCGTACTTTCTTCCAATTGCCGATAGGCATTGTCAAAGATGTCTCGTGCGCGATTCAGCTCGTATGCGCCTCTGCGAATGGTGGCCTGATCGCTCCCTCCATTAAAAAGGTTATAGCGAAAGCGCACCATCGCGCTAAATTCATCACTGGTATCGTTCACGCCACTGACTTGATCAGCCCACGTTTGACTGACTTCCAAACTAACATTAGGCAGATGATTGCCTTTAAACTGCTCGTATTGAGCGCGCGCTGCCTCAATGTCGTAGCGTGCCAGTTTTAACAATGGGCTGCGGCTGACGGCTTGCTCTAACGCTGTATCAATGGAGGGCGGTAAGGCAAGGTTATCGACAACGGGTTCAATTGGCTCGTTGGCTGGCTCCCCCACGACACGGAAAAACGCAGTAAAGGCGTCTTCGAGGTTGGTTTGTGCCGAGAGTAAATTTGCGTTGGCACGCGCGACACGTGCTTCGACTTGGGATAAGTCAGCCGTTGACCCAATTCCAGACTCCGCGCGGCGACGAATATCAGAGAGGATTTGTTCATGCACGGCCATATTGGCCTCAGAGAGATCTAACACTTGTTCTGCCTTAAGCACATCCAGATAGACCTCGGCGACTTGCAGGGCCTTGTCTTCCGCATCGGAGAGCAGTTGAAAGCGCTGACTGTTGGCTTCATAACGTGTGCGCCTCACATTGTGTGAGGTTTGCCCATCCCATAACAACTGGCGCAGGCTTAGTGTGGCATCTTTGCGATCAAAGTCGATATCACCTTGTGCGCGGGTGGAGTCGTTTTCGATACGCTCATAGCCAATACCTGCGTCTAAATCGATGTCGGGAAGGTAGTCGCCTTCACTGTTTTTCATTTGCTCATGCAAGCTCATCAGCTCGTGAAACCCGCCACGCAATTCAGGATCGGTGGCGAGTGTGAGCACCACTGCCTGTTCTAACGACTGGCTGTGGGCGGCGGGGAGCAAACTGAGTACCGCTATTACAGCCGCACTCATACGTGTCCAAACTGGCATCATATTTCAGTCATCCCTATTCCCGTAATGCCGTGTTTTGTGCCCTAACAATAGGATTAATCAGATAATCAAGGACGCTTCGCTTCCCGGTAATGATGTCAACAGACGCGGTCATCCCGGGAATAATCGGCAGTGTTTCTGCGTCACCGATATTGTTTTTCTCGGTGCGTACCTTAACCAAATAAAAACTGTTGCCTTCCTCGTCTTGAATGGTGTCTGCACTGATGGTTTCTAACTGACCGTTCAGGCCACCATACACGGTAAAATCGTAGGCGCTAAACTTCACCACCGCTTCCAACCCGGGGCGCAAAAAGGCAATGTCTTGTGGCGCGATTTTGGCCTCAATGAGCAGGTTGTCTTCCGAAGGAACAATTTCAATAATGTCCATCCCCGGCTGAATCACGCCACCGACGGTGTTGACATGTAACTTCTTCACGGTGCCGTCAACTGGGGAGGTCACCACGGTGCGTGCGACTCTGTCTTGTAGGCTCACTTTTCCCTCTGTCATCGATGCAATTTGCTGTTCGACTTGGTTAAGGGTTTCTTGTTGTTCTGTTCTGAACGTTAACGCGACATCTAAACGCTGGAATACCGCTTCTCGCATTGATGACACCACGGAAGGCAACGATAACTGTGCAGAGGATAGTTCACGTTGGGTATCGTTGAGTTGGCGCTGCAGTTTAATTAAGTCAATTTGAGGCACCACCCCTTCTTCGGCGAGAGGGCGAGTAATGTTGAGCTCTTCTTGTGCGAACGCCAAGCTTTGCTCGAGGTTGTCGATGCGTGACTCGAGCTCGATCAGTTCTTGCTCTTTTTGGCGAATTTTTTGTGCCGTCACGTACAGCTGATTTTGAATGTTTGATAGCTGCTCTTGATAACTGGCTTGTGCTTGGTTCACGAGCCCCGGACGCGCTGCGGCCAAATCGCTGGGGACTTGGAGCGGTTGACGATTGAGAATGATGCTGTCACGCCACTCTTCCATTGCAGCGGTGTCATTAATTTGTACTGACTCGAGCAATGCGCGAATGCGGATTTCATCGGCGCGCAAGCCATTGAGTTCCTGCTCACGCTCTCGAAAATCCGACCGGAACAGGGTGTCGTCGATAAGGATTAAACGTTGGCCACGGACGACCGTATCGCCTTCTTTGACCAACAGCTCTTTAACCAGCCCGCCTTCAAGGTTTTGCACCACTTGCAGTTGCGAGGAGGGGATCACTTTTCCTTGCCCGACCGTCACTTTATCGAGTTGCGCTTGGGAAGCCCAGATGGCGGCTGCGATCAGAAACAAAGCGATTGTCCACAACAAGATACGCGCACTTTTTGGCGCGTTTAAGAGCAAAGCCGCTGTTTTATCATCGATGTAATCGAGATGCTCGTCTCTGGGCAATACTGCATGAGACTTATCGCGCCAAGCCATGTCTCTCCCCATGTTAGAAACCGCTCTTAAAAGTCTAGTCTATGCTGCTGATTTTTTACTTTATTTGTTGGTTTTTATGCGAAGTTATGTATCACTGCGCGACGATGATACGAAGGAACCGCTAATGTTGGTTACGTTTGAAATTTTCTTTATCTAACTGGTGTTTGCGCATTTTGTCGTAAAGGGTCTTTCTCGCGAGGCCCAATTCTTGTTGTACGTCTTTTAGTCGACCACCATGTCGTCGCAATGCATCGCTAAGGATCTCAAACTCGAATTGACTGACACGGTCAGTCAGTGTGGGCAATTTAGACTCTGTGGTCGCGGAAGGCGCTGCGTTGTCTAGCCTATCTTCGCCAAGTAGGACCAATCGCTCGGCGTAAGCGCGAAGCTCTCGCACATTGCCCGGCCAGCTGTGTGCGCATAAACGTTGTTGTTGTGGTGAAGACAATGTTGGGGCTTCGATGCCATAGCGTGACGCAATGGTTCGAGTAAAGTTCTGAAATAGCGGGATAATGTCATCACAGCGGTCACGCAATGGCGGCATCAAAACGTGGTCAGTCAGGAAATGTTGACATAATGCGGGATCGAATTGCTCACGTTGTACCCGCTCGGCCAAATCAAACCGTGATGTGACAATAAGGCGAACCTGGCTGGTTTGGGGATGCTCAGGATTATCACGCAACTGAATATAGCGATATAACCGTTGCTGAAGAGGGATCGGTAGCGCCTCGATGCCGTCAATTAACAAACAGCCACCGTTTGCAGCATGCAATTTTCCAGCTTTGTTAGCCCAGTGAGGCAACTCGCCGCCAAATAACGTTTGCTCCAGCAAATGGGTAGGCAGTAAGCGGCATTTGAGGGTAATCAAGGGCGTGTTTTGCCATTTGCCATGGTCGTGAATAAAGCGAGCAGCCAGCTCTTTCCCGGTGCCTTTTTCTCCGACTAGTAACACGTCATCGTCTGTTTGCTGATAGTAGCCCAGCTGACGACGGGCGGATTTCACTTGCGGATGGTTGCCTAAAATGCGCGGCCCGGGGCCACTTTGCGCTGCAAGCTCCTTGCGAAGTTCGCGGTTTTCGAGCACCAGAGCACGCTTGTCATACGCGCGTTTTAACACGTCCAAAAAATGGTCGTTTGAAAAAGGTTTTTCGATAAAATCGTACGCTCCCAGCCGCATGGCTTCGACCGCGGTAGAAATATCACCGTGGCCGGTAAGCATGATCACTTGCATCTCACCATCGAGCGCTAATATCGCTTGCAATAGCTGCATACCGTCCATGACGGGCATATTAATATCGGCGATGATAACGCCTGAGAAGTCGGTGGTCAGGGCCGCTAATGCCTCTTGTGCGGTCGCAAACGCGTTGACCTGCCAGTCATCAAGGCGCAGTGTCTGCGTTATCGCATCGCGGACTGCAGGCTCATCATCGACCACAATCACTGTCGGCTCCATTATTCACTCTCCTTAGTCGGAACGGGCAGACGAATGATCATGATGGTTCCGCCTGTTGGGTTGGTGTTAGCGATAAGTTGACCATGTAGGCTCTCGATGATCCGCGTCGAAATCGTCAGCCCAAGCCCGAGTCCCGTTTCTTTAGTGGTAAAAAAGGGCGTAAAAACCTGTGCCAGTGCTTCACTATCCATGCCTTTACCATTGTCTATCACACGCAGTTCAAGGCGGCTTGCATCGTGTTGAGTCTCAAACCGAATGCAAGGGTCGGGAGTACTCGATACAGCATCAATCGCGTTGGTGAGCAAGTTGACTAATACTTGCTCAAGCAAAATGGCATCAGCGATAACATAAAGAGGGCTTGAGTGTGAGGGAAGCTGTACCGTGATGCCTTGACGAAGCCAGCGGCTTTTGGTCAACGAGACAGCGGCATGAAGTAATGGCACGACATCGAGGGTACCTGTTCGGGTTTGTGATTTTTTTGCGAAGATCTTAAAACGCGCCACAATGTCACTGATCATTTGAATCAATTCGAGCGTTTTCGCCAAATTAGCTTCCACGTCTTGATAGCGTGCTTTGGCCAGTAAGCGCTGACTGTTTTCTGTGTAGGTGCGCATGGCCGCAAGTGGTTGATTGATTTCATGGTTGATCCCTGCAGACATCTCTCCAAGGGTCGCCATTTTGGCGGCTTGTACCAATTCTGATTGTGTTTGTTTGAGCACTTGTTGCGTGCGCTCGTATTGATGAAGGGTGTCACGCAATTGCAGGTTGGACGCTTGCAAAGATTGTGTACGGCGTGCGACTTTACGTTCAAGATTCTGGTTTAATCGTGCAAGCTGGCGCTGAGCAGCAAGACGCTGCCACCATGCTAAGACAATCACAGTGACCAAGAAATAAAACGTGATGAATAGTATGACTGCCTGAAAAACATAAGGGTAAAGGGTGCTGATCGGCGTGAGTCCATAGAGCTGCCAATCTGCTTGGCTGATGGTGTGTGTGGTCATCAGCATTGGCTGACGTGCAGAGGCATCTAGCCCGAGGGAAACCACCGCGTTATCTCCTAACTGGCGAGGATGCTGAAACTGGCTCAGCGGGATAAGCGGGGTGTCGCCATAACGCCTCGAGCGTTGAATACTTTGCTTTTGAGGCGTGGGCAAGGTAGTGAGTGTTTGGTACACCCAGTCTGGGTTAGAGCTGTAAAAAATAACCCCTTGCGGATCGGTCAATAGGTAGTCAAAGGTTTGATATTTCCATACTTGTTCGATAATCGACAGGTCAACCTTGATGACGAGCACTCCCAGTAAACCCTGTTGATTTGAGTCACGGACGGGATAGGAAAAATAATAACCGCGCTTTCCTGAACGACTGCCCAAGGCATAATAAGCGCCTTTTCCCCCTTTTATCGCTTGTTGGTAATAGGGTCTGTACGCATAGTTTTGACCCACAAAAGAGGCTTGGCTCTGCCAATTACTGGCCGCCATCGTGGTCCCTTGTCTGTTCAACAGGTAGACGGTGTCGGCTTCAAGACGCGAGGCCCACCGAACTAATAAACGATTGATCTCTACAACTTGCTGTTTTGGCGCCGAATCAGCTAATAAGGTGACTAAGCGTGGATCGGTGGCGAGGACGGCGGGTAGCTCACTGTATCGATCCAGCTCGGCAGACAGCTTATCTTCGAGTTGTCGAACATCCTCGCGCATTTGCGCCATTAACTGAAACTTGGTTTCGTTGAAGGTGACAATGCCAACGATCACGGATAAGACCGTGCCGAGTAGGGTCGCCGACAACACAAATTGCGACTTTTTCACCGTCTTGCTCCTTGGCCATTGATCGGAGTCGGTTTAATACCGTACCCGAGAATATCCTTGTCTATCTGGCGCAACCTGCGCAAAATAACGAAAAATGAATGAATTGGAGAATGCAATGGATCTGTCTGACATTCGAAGAGAATATACGCGAGGCGGTCTACGCCGCAATGATTTGCCTGATAGCCCACTACAATTATTTGAACATTGGCTCAAACAGGCCATAGAAACAAAAGTTCCTGACCCTACCGCGATGACGATCGCTACAGTGGATGAAAACGGTCAGCCTTACCAACGTATTGTGCTGTTGAAAGACTACAGTGACGATGGGTTCGTGTTTTACACCAATCTAGGCAGTCGTAAGGCCTTGCATTTAAAGAACAATAGCCAAATTAGCTTACATTTTCCTTGGCATTTTATTGAGCGCCAAGTACATATTACCGGCGACGCTGAGCCATTGACTAAAAAAGAGGTGTTTAAATACTTTACCTCTCGTCCCAAGGAAAGCCAGATCGCTGCATGGGCGAGTAAGCAAAGCGAGCGTCTGACAGCGCGCTCCGCCCTTGAAGGTAAATTTATGGAGCTAAAACAGCAATTCGCAAAAGGTGAAGTGCCAGTGCCCACATTCTGGGGTGGCTATCGTGTGAAACCAAAAAGCATTGAATTCTGGCAAGGCGGAGAGCATCGGCTGCACGACCGCTTCTTATACCAGCGCGACGATGACGATCAATGGGATGTTGAACGCCTTGCGCCTTAGGCCCTATCTCTTAGCCAATGTAAGCAATGAAAAGTGCTGCTTTGTGTAGCACTTTCTCTATTCTCAGTACGTTAATCTCGCAATACCACAGATACTTGCTTAGTGAGCAACCGCTCTGGGATCGCAGAGCCGAACCCCAACGCCAACGCCCGTTCAATTAAAGCTGCCTTGGACTCTACACCAAACTTTTCTCGCAGGTGTGCAAAGTGGTTTTCAATCGTCTTTACCGATACCCCTAAAGTTTGCGCAATTAATTGCGGCTTTTTGCCATACAGATGCAGAAATAGCACTTCAGACTCTCGCGCGGTTAAATGGATGTCGGGACGATGTGATGGTGCGTCGAGCGGATGATCCTCTGGATGTGTCACTGCGCGGCATATCCAGTGTCCGACTTCCAAGATCGCCGTGTCACTCAACTCTTGGCCACAAAAAACGACGCCACAGATATTCCCCGCTTCATCGTACCAAGGCGTTTTGGTAAAAAGATGGGCGTACCATCGGCCGTTTGCGTAAGGATGAATATCTAATACCCTTAGACGTTTGCCTGTTTCCATCACTTGTTTGTCTTGCGCCTGGAATTGATCGGCACAGGCGATAGTTGGGCAGGGCATGTCGTGATCCGTTTTACCAATACACTCTTGAGGGTGCTTGAGTCCCACGAGTCGGCAGTATTCACTATTTGCGTAAACAAACACGGAGTTTTTATCTTTGCATCCCCAGCATCCTGGCAGCTGTTCAAGCATTGAGAGAGAGGGAGGCAGCATGGAAACCGGTTGCATCATAAGGCCTACACGATCGAATGTTATTATTATTGGACGCCATTGTCCGTTTGAACATAAAAAAACAGGCAGGCTTATTTGAGCACAAAAAAATGCCGGCATAAAGCCGGCAAAGACAAGAGTCGCCCTTTCGGGCTGTATCCTGTACGACGTGTAGAAGAGGTTGTCTAAATAACCGAACGAGTCATGAGGGTTGTTGACCGCCCTAGTTATCGTTGACTGCACCTAACAGTGTTAGGATTTACGTAAAAGCATTTATCGGGACAAATACTGTTTACGCTTGCCACTATATCCAGAACCCTAGACGTTGGGTAGGGGGGATTTGACCCATTGACACAAGATAAAGTGACTTTACTTAAAGATTGTGGTTAAGATCAATCTATGCTGCAAAGTGTAAGTAACTGATAAACGCTTTCTTAACCAGTGTATTATTCTGCTGTTGATTCGGCTGGGTTATGGACAGTCGTGGTACGTCGGCAAGTCGTACCGTGCGGATGATGCTTACCGATAAAGTAAGCAGAAAAAAAGCCGCTTGAGAAAGCGGCTTTAAGGGACTTAGATACTATCGCTTGTCAGACTAGATTTTTCTGATCACGCGGAAACCAAGGTAATTAGCACTCATGTTTTCGCCGACGTCCAAGCGCTCTGATGCGCGAGCACGTTGCGGTGAAAAGTTCCAAGCACCACCACGGGCAATTGGCTCTTCACTGCTTACCCATTCCCAGACATTTCCGGCTGTGTCATAGACACCAAAGGGGTTGGGCGGGAAGCTTTTAACCGGTGAGGTTCGTGTATTTGACCACACGGTACCGCTCCAGCCTGTGTTGGCGTTGCCGACACCAATTTCGTTGCCCCACCAGAAATCGCTGTTTGTACCGCCACGGGCCGCCACTTCCCACTGCACATCGTTCGGCAGTGCGTAGTTATGGCCGGTCTGTTGGCTGAGCCATTTGGTATAAGCATTGGCATCTTTCTTGTTCACACAAACAACGGGTGAATCTGCGGCTTGGTCAAAACCAGGCTGACGCCAGTCGGATTCCAAGCTTTGGCTGATCTCACCATTAACCAACATATTACAACCATTACCTTGTTCTGCAGCGGTGACATAACCGGTCGCATTCACAAAAGCATCAAACTGCGCCACGGTGACAGGCGTCGAGCCAATCGCGAACGAGTGGCGTACCGCAACGTTTTCTCGTGCGTCTGGGCCGACTTTGTATTCACCTGCGCCAATAACCACCATTTGCGGGGCTTCAAGGTTATTTGACACAGGGTCAGTAAACTTTTTTCCCGGGCTAGGTGGACGGTTGGGTTGCTCTTCGAGCTTGGCCCATACGACCTGATCTTTGCCAAGATAAACCTCGCGGCTATAAGGCATAAATCCAGGCTTGCTGACCGTCAGTTCATGGGTGCCAACAGGAAGCATCAGCTCAACAGGTGTGCTGCCATAAGACACGTCGTTAATCTTAACACTGTCGTCATAACGGTTAGAGCGAACAGTGACATTGACCCAGCGTTTTGCTTGTTGCTTATGCTTAGCTTGTTGCTGCGCTTGTGTGGTTTCAACACAGTAGCGATCTTCCAGATCTAACAAGCGACAGGCTGCTGTTTTACCCGGGCGACTGACGAGTTCCGCTTTAATACGGGTGGTGTAGTCGGTGCCACCGGTAAAGCCTGCATCAACCACTTCACTGTTAGTGACGTGAATGTTGAAAGCAACTTTATCGATGTTTTGCTTCACCGCCGCCGATTCGGTGACAAAGTCGGTGACTTGGCCACGGAATTCGCGAATGGCTTGTTGCATTGTCAAGGTCTTACCTTGATTCGCACAAGCGGCAAGCGTCATATTGGGCGCACAGGTGACACTGTGGACAACCTCAATGGTGTCTTTCTGCGTCAACTCTTTACGCAAGCGTTCAGCGCGGGCTTCACGCATGGCCTCGTGCAGGTTTTCCAGCGTGGTGGCTAATAAAGCCTGCTGGCGTTCTTGCTGCGCGAGCAACTTTTTCTGCTCGATAATCGCTGATTCGTTCGCAGCTTGTTCTTGTTGATGGTTATTAACCTTTTGCCAAGCTTGTTGGTACGCTTGCTGATAAGGACCGATGTCGGTACTTGGGTCAGCAATCAAGTCTTGAAACTTGGCGTCCAGCTGGGCTTTAGCCTCACTACGCTCGCGTTGAAGCTGACTTAGCTCGTCATCTAACGTGGCGCGTTTAACTAAAAGGTCATCAAGCTTCGCCTGCTGCAGGGCCAGCTCATCGTTTTGAGACTCCAGCACATCTTCTTTTGCGCGAAGTTTCTCAACCAACTCACTGACCGGATCGATGTTATCCGCGGAAGACGCGTTTTCAGCGAACGCCAACTCGGTTAGCAGTAGGGGAGGGAGCGCTAAACATAGCGCCTTTATGTATTTCGTTGTCATAGTTCCCTTGCTTACGCATGTGTCGCAATAATAATACCTATGTCCAAAAAGTAGACTATCACGGAAACCAGTGTTGCCACGCAAACCGTGTTAATTATTTGACGGCAGTCAGCATTCTGCGACGTGATCGGTGCAACTGTGTTCATTGTTTTTAATATCCACGCGAGATTACCTTAAGCGCCGCCGCGCTTCAAATAAGATTGTGTGACGACGCGTGTGACGGAACCATGATCAAGGCCAAGATCGCCATTGATCGCCTCGAAACGATGATCAAGCAGAGAGGTTTCTCATCGCATCGCCTTTAACCGCTTTATAGACAGTAGCTTAGCAGCTGACACTGTCATTATTTTGTTGTCTTTTTTGTTCTTCTACGCTGATCTATTAATCAAAAATGAGGGATCTTCCGCATTTTTTTAGTCCAAATGACATCGGCCGTAAAAATAGAGGTTCTTGATCATAGTTCCAAAAGATGATGATCGCGTGCTACTGATAATCGTGACAAAATAATGCGACATAGGTTAACGGTGATAGTGACGGTCAATGGCAAAGACGCCGAAAGTGTCTGAAGTGATAGCGTTACCCAGCCAGCAATTGCACCATAGCCATGATTACAAACAAGTGGTGATAGGGCTGCAAGGACAAACGGAATTTGATGTCGGTGGGCGAGGAAGCCTCGTTGGCCCGGGACAGGGGTGCTTGGTAACAGAATCCGAAGAGCATGCCTTTACCGGTGTGGGACGCAATGAAATACTGGTAATTAACCTACCGTATCAAGAATGGGTTGGGCATGCGTCGATGCATGACAACATCGCTCGTCTTTTTGAACGTGATGCGTATTTTCAGCTCGACACTCAGGCTCAGACCTTAATTAAAGCGTTAACGGCAGAAATGATAGCCAATCCAACCGATTTATTGCTCAGTCGAGCGTGTGCCGACACCCTGATGTGTGTGTTGCACCGCCATTTTCGTGACCACATTTCACCACGACGAGACGGTCATCGGCTCAACATGGATATCATCGACCGCTATATTCACCAACATATGAGTCGCAAGATTACCGTCGCCCAGCTGGCTGGTAGTGTTTTTCTTGCAGAAAGCCAATTCCATCAACTGTTTAAAGAACAAGTCGGGATGACTCCCCATCAATATGTGTTGGAAAAGCGGTTCGCGTTGGCAAAGCAACTGATTAAAGAAAGTGATTTGACGATGGCACAAATCGCCGATAGTTGCGGTTTCTCTAGTCAGAGCGGATTTACCAACGCGTTTTCACGTTATTTTGGTGTCTCGCCCGCAAAGTTTAAGTTGACTCCTTAGCGTTTGTTCACAACGCGATCTCGTGCCTATTTTTATCGTCGCCATGCGTCCTATTTGTTATGGAGGCATGGCGATCGACAGCTTTATTTGTTAATTACCGGAGGATTTTGCAATAATGCCGGAGCTTTTTGTAAGACCCTGACGATAGACCCCGCATAGAATCGATCGCCAAGTAACAATGACGTAACATTTTCCTGCCCGAGTTGGGAAGGACGTGAGTGAGGATACCACTATGTTTAAAGCCATCGATGCTATGCAGCCATCGTTTATCGAGCGTCCGCTAGCGCAGATTTGGTCTGAAATATCGCCACTTTACTGTGTTGATGAAAGTGAATGGCTAACCCAATTGCTCCCTCTTGCTGAGCCGTCAGAGACAGAGCGTGAACAAACACGCCGCCAGGCGACCAAGCTCATTGAGCAAGTCCGTGCGGATAAGAAAGCCGTGCAAATGATTGATGCGTTGTTGCTGGAATACAGCTTGGACACACGCGAGGGCATTTTGCTGATGTGTCTAGCAGAAGCACTGATGCGCATTCCTGACGCGCATACCGCCGATGCACTCATCCGTGACAAACTTAGCGTTGCCGATTGGAAAGCACACTTGCGTCATTCTGACTCGCTATTCGTGAATGCCTCAACGTGGGGGCTGATGTTAACGGGCAAAGTGGTCACTTTGGATGAGAGCACCGAAGGAAAACCTGCGTCTGTGATCAATCGTTTAGTGAATAAGCTCTCTGAGCCTGTGATTCGTCAAGCGATGCATCAAGCGATGAAAATCATGGGTCACCAATTTGTGTTGGGCCGTGATATCGACGAGGCGTTAAAAAACGGTGAGACGCCGCGTAGCCAAGGCTTTACCTATTCCTTTGATATGTTGGGAGAAGCGGCCCTAACGGCCGACGATGCGCGCAAGTATCTCAATGATTATTTACAGGCCATTGATGCGGTTGGCGCAGCAAAATCAAGCTACTCAGGACCGTCGCCGTCAGTCTCTATCAAGCTTTCTGCACTACATCCGCGTTATGAAGTCGCGAATCAAGATCGTGTGATGACAGAAATGTTTGAGACGGTATTGGTCTTGCTTAAACGTGCACGAGAAAAAGATGTCGCCATCACCATCGATGCCGAAGAAGCCGATCGTCTCGAGCTGTCTCTGGCTTTGTTTGAAAAACTTTATCGTGACGATGCCGTTAAAGGGTGGGGCAAGTTTGGTCTCGTCGTGCAAGCTTATTCTAAGCGTGCGTTACCTGTTATCACTTGGCTAGCGGCGCTCGCTAAAGAACAAGGTGATTTGATCCCAATGCGATTGGTGAAAGGTGCGTATTGGGACAGTGAAATCAAACTGTGTCAGCAAACCGGCCATCATGGCTATCCGGTATTTACCCGTAAAGAAGCTACCGATGTGTCCTATTTGGCGTGTGCGCGTTTCTTACTGAGCGATCATGTGCGTGGCCTCATCTATCCCCAGTTTGCCAGTCATAATGCGCATACTATCGCAGCGATCGCGGCGATGGCGACCCATCAGGATTTTGAATTCCAACGCCTGCATGGCATGGGTGACGCCTTGTATAACCATGCCAAAGGCTTATTTAATAGTGATGTGCGCATTTATGCACCAGTGGGAAGCCACAAAGACTTGCTGCCCTATCTTGTCCGCCGTCTGCTAGAAAACGGTGCCAACAGCTCTTTCGTTCACCGTCTCGTCGATGCCCGTTGCCCTATCGAGGATCTGATTGCCAGCCCTGTCGATATCTTGCGAGGGCATGCGACGTTGCACAATGATCGCATTCCGCTGCCGAGTGAGATTTTCGGACCGACCCGTCAAAACTCCCAAGGCGTTGCGACGGACATTGCATCTGAATGGCAACCATTCACCGATAGCGTTGCGCCCTTTATGGGAGATTACCAATGGCAAGCCGGTCCGATTGTGAATGGCGAACGACCATCAGGTGATAGCCACGTTGTGCATGCTCCTTATGATCGCAATGAAGTGGTCGGGCGTGTGGATTGGGCTACGGCTGAACAGGTTAACCAAGCGCTGGATAATGCGGCGAACGCTTTCCCTGAATGGCAAAAAACCGATGTAAGCGAGCGTGGTAAGTACTTACTTGACCTTGCTGATAAACTGGAAGCGAATTTAGGTGAGTTGGTGGCTATATGTCACCGAGAAGCAGGGAAGACTATTCACGATAGTATCGATGAAGTGCGCGAGGCGGTTGACTTCTTGCGTTACTACCCGCAGCAAGCGATGGAACTCCAGGCGGCTCCGTTTAGTTACCAAGGCTTTGATGGTACCCAACAATCGGTGAGTTATCACGGACGCGGTGTCTTCACCTGTATCAGCCCATGGAACTTCCCATTGGCGATTTTCTTGGGGCAAGTGAGTGCCGCTCTGGTTGCAGGAAATACAGTGGTTGCTAAGCCTGCGGAGCAAACCTCGATCATTGCTTACCGCGCTATCGAGTTGTTGCTTGAAACCGGGATCCCTGCGGGCGTTATTCAACTCTTGCCGGGTAGTGGACCTGTGGTGGGCGCCCCCTTGACGCAAGATGCGCGTATCGCGGGTGTGGCCTTTACGGGCTCGACGCCTACGGCGCAGCGTATTACGCGTACCTTGGCAGAGCGAGATGCCGACCCTGTGCCTGTGGTGGCAGAAACCGGCGGTCAAAATGCCATGATCGTCGACAGCACCGCCTTACCCGAGCAAGTCGTTCGTGATGTATTGCGTTCAGCATTTGCGTCGGCGGGTCAGCGTTGTTCGGCACTTCGCGTGCTTTATATCCAAGAAGATATCGCCGATCGCGTGATTAGCTTGATCAAAGGCGCAATGGCTGAACTGTCTGTTGGACGCCCAGAATTGCTGTCGACGGATGTTGGTCCAGTCATTGATCAGACTGCGAAAGACAAGTTATTCGCGCATATCGAACAAATGAAACGCAGTGGCAAGTTAGTCACGCAAGTTGCGCTCTCTCCTGAGTGTGACCAAGGAACTTTTGTGCCGCCAACGGCCTTTGAGATCCGGAGCATCGATCAGCTCAGTGAAGAGCACTTTGGTCCCATTCTTCACATTGTGCGCTATCGCGCTGAAGAGTTGGACAAGGTGATTGATGACATTAACCGTACGGGCTTTGGCCTGACGATGGGCGTACATAGCCGCAATGAAACCACCTGTGCGCATATTGAACACCGTGCACGTGTTGGCAACTGTTACGTCAACCGAGACCAAGTTGGAGCTGTGGTTGGTGTTCAGCCATTCGGCGGTCGTGGTTTATCAGGCACTGGCCCGAAAGCCGGTGGCCCGCATTATTTGTATCGCTTCACTCAAGCGTCGGTGAATGCCCAATAAGTCGGTTGAAAGGATCAGGAGAGAAAAATGAACCAATTAAATAGCATCATTGAGCAATGTGAAGCGGTATGGGAAGACTGGAACGATCAAGGTGTCGCAGGCCGTGTCGCGCTATTGCAGCGTTGGTCTGACACAGTGTCAGCACGAGGTGAAGCCTTTGCAGACGCAGCAAAAATGATTCGATTTCAGTGTGATAATGCCGAGCGTTTGCTCGATAAAGTACACGAGTTACCTGGCCCAACCGGGGAAACCAACGAGCTGTATACCGTTGGTCGCGGGACGTTTGCTATCACAGGTGACGCGTCGTTGACGCATGTCGCACTGTGTGGGCAGTTAGCGGCTGCGTTGGTGGCAGGTAATTGTGTGGTGGTGAGTGTAGAGGGCACTCACACCGATATGGTGGATGCCGTGTTGGCCGATTTGGTCAAAGCAGGGTGTCCGGACAGGGTGGCCATTCGTGTTGACCTTGATACCAACGCGCCGCTCTTGGCGCATCCCAATATTGTGGGTTTAGCGACGACAGGCACGCTTACACACGTACGTGATGCCAATCGTCAACTTGCACAACGACAGGGTGTGATTGCAGCTCTGGTCGCAGAGTCCGATACCCAGCTGTATCCGGTTATCGGCGCGCCTGACTATGTGCTGCGCTTTGTGACCGAGCGCACCCGCACAATTAATATCACTGCTGTAGGTGGTAATGCCACGCTTCTGGAACTCGGCAGTGGTGAACATTAACTTTCCAGAGATGGCCCCGGAAGGGGCCATGTAATTGAGGGACAGATATGATAGACAATAGCTATGCCATCAGTGCCACGTTTCTTGCATATCTCATACTGATGCTTGTCATTGGTATATATGCGTATAAACGTACCTCCGACTCCGAGGATTATTTTCTCGGTGGCCGCTCATTAGGTCCTTGGCCTGCGGCACTGTCGGCCGGTGCGTCAGATATGAGTGGTTGGTTGCTGCTTGGCCTTCCTGGCTATGCCTATGCGGCTGGAATGGAATCACTTTGGTTAGCAGGCGGTTTGCTGTTGGGGACCTACCTCAACTGGCTGATTTGTGCCAAGCGCCTGCGTACGTACAGTATTGAAGTCGATAATGCATTGACATTGCCTGAGTTCTTCTCGCGTCGCTTTGAAGATAAGTCAAAGCTTCTGCAAACGATCTCGGCCTTCTTCATTTTGCTTTTCTTCCTTTTCTACACCAGTTCAGGCTTGGTGGCGGGTGGTAAACTCTTTACTACCGTCTTTGGCTTTGATTACACCACCGCGGTTGTGATTGGCACGATTTGCGTTGTGTCCTATACCTTGTTTGGTGGTTTCTTAGCCGTCTCTTGGACCGACTTGGTTCAAGGTCTATTAATGGCGGCAGCCCTACTGATTGTGCCCTTTGTTATTATGGATGGCAGTGTCTTCAAACTGGGCAATGATGTGGCCGCGATCAATCCTGAGCTGATGACACTCTGGCGCGATGTTAACGGTGAGCCGCTGACGTGGATTAGCATCATCTCATTAGCTGCTTGGGGCTTGGGCTACTTTGGTCAGCCTCATATCTTGGCCCGTTTCCAAGCGACGCGTTCAAACAAAGACATCACCACAGCGCGTCGCATTGCGGTGGGTTGGTCTGCGTTGTCGATGTTTGGTGCGGTGTTGATCGGTTTGGTTGGGATTTTGTACGTACAAAATGACATGACCGGTGATCTGAAAGACGGCGAGAAAATTTTCATGCTGTTGGTGAATGCTGCTTTCCATCCCGTCATTGCGGGTATTCTGTTAGCTGCTATTTTGGCTGCGATCATGAGTACCGCCGATTCACAGCTACTGGTTTCTTCATCAGCATTGGCAGAGGATTTCTATAAGCAAGTATTCCGTCCTGACGCGTCCACACAAGAAGTGGTGATGGTAGGTCGTGGTGCTGTGATCTTGCTTTCTGCGATTGCGCTGGGGCTTGCGATGGATCCAGAAAGTTCGGTACTCGGCTTGGTCTCATATGCGTGGGCAGGCTTTGGTGCTGCCTTCGGTCCGGCCTTGCTCCTGAGCCTTTTCTGGCGTGGAATGAACCGTAACGGTGCACTTGCTGCCATCTTGATTGGCGGTATCACCGTGGTTGTTTGGAAGCAGATGTCGGGTGGCATCTATGATTTGTATGAAATCGTCCCAGGTTTCTTCTTGGCTGGTCTAGGTGCGATCATCATCAGTAAACTGACCGGTGGTCCAAGTGAGTCTGTCTCTAAGCAATTTGAAGGATACGAGAAAAGCCTAGATACCATGGCGTAATCGTTGACGGCATGAGGCTGTAATGAACCATGAACAAGGGAGCGTCAAACGCTCCCTTTTTTGATCTCATCGCTCTACCGAGCAACCGGCTCACTCTTGCTTTGGCGGACACAATTGCGGCCATCGCGTTTCGCTTTATACAGCGCCTGATCGGCGCGTTTGAGCCCATCGACATAGTCACTGGCTTGCTGATTACCCGCCATGCCAATGCTGACCGTAATCGAGAGCGTGGTATCAATATCAGACAGGTCTAGCGCTGCGATTTGGCGACGCAGGTGGTCGAAATAGCTGAATCCGTCGGCAACGCTGCCAGCAAACAGCAGAGTAAATTCCTCGCCTCCCCAGCGTGCCACATGGCGTAAGTGTTTTTGTTCTTGATTTAAAAACGCACCAACACGTTGAATAATCAGATCGCCCACTAAGTGGGAGTAATGATCATTAATCCGTTTGAAGTGGTCAATATCCAGAATCGCGACTTGCAATGGCTCGCCCGATTCACGTGCTTGGTCAAAGGCGTGGTGCCAATATTCATCAAACGCACGACGATTCGCCAGCCCGGTGAGAGGGTCTTCTTTGGATAACCGCTCAAAGTCATCAGCTTGCGCTTGCAGCGCCTGCGTTTTCTCTTTGACCAGGGCTTTCAGCTGCAATTGCTTTTGTTGTAAGCGTTGAATACGCCATAAAAAAATGCCGTACGCTGCGCTCACAAAAAGAAAAAAGCCAAGTGCGCGTATGTCCGAACGTTGCCACAACGAAGGCTCTAAGGTGAACTGGTAACGCAATACATCGTCACTCCATTCCCCATAAGGGTAGCGAGCACTTACTTTAAAGGTATAAACCCCCGGTGACAGGTTAGTGTATTCCGCATCATGACTCTCGTGCCGGTAGGCCCAATCAAGCTCAAACCCCTCCAACTGGGTGCGGTATTGGATTTGTTCTGGCATCGAATAGCCGAGTGCAGCGTAAGAAAAGAGGACGCGATTGGTACCCGCTGGCGCAATATCATTGGCTTCGGGGTTAATATCTTTACCATCAAATTGGACTTGCTGCATCACAATAGGCAGTGGGCGACTGAGCAATCGCGCAATTCTATCCGGACTCACACTGGCCACGCCTTTGGCGGTTGCAAACAGTAAGGTGCCGTTTGGTGTTATCGTCGCTGCGGGTGACGAGCCGCCATTGGCTTGGTTATTCGCCATGCCATCGCTTTGATCATAATGCTCAAAGTCGATGCGTTGGCGCGTACCGTCGGCCACTTGATGCGCTTGTTGATAGTTAATGCGCCAAATACCACGGTTACTCGACAACCAAAAATTATCGCTATCATCTTTGATGATTTGGAAAAATTTATCGATCGGTAGCCCCTGCGGGCGACCAACAAGCGCAAGGCTTCCATCGGTTTGCGAGTAACGAATCACGCCCCGGTCGGTTGCCATCCAAACAAATCCCGGCTCAATATAAAAGCCAAAGACATACTGAGCTTGCTCTTGTTGTGAGAGATCAAGTGTGTGGAGTTGACCCGCTTCAATATAGCTGACCCCGCGTCCGGTTCCTACCCAGACTTTACCTTCTTCGTCGCTCGCCAGTGCCATGACATAACTGCCGGGCATATCGCTATTCTGACTGTCATAAAGCTGGGCTAGGGTCCCCTGGTTGAGCTTTGCCAATCCGCGAGGAGTACCAACCCATAAGGTGTTATCAGGCCTTTCTAAAATCGCTCGGACTTCATCATCGGGCAAGTGGCCATTGATGCCGCGCGGCGTATGCAGCGTGCCGTTTTGCCAAATCTGGAGTCCATGCTGATAGGTTCCCACCCAGAGTCCACCTTGACGGCGGTGGGCAAGACTGAGCACCGACACATTATCCGTTAGTATTCGAGCACTACCATGCTGTGTATCTATCTGGCTAAGCCCCTCACTCGCGCCTACCCAAACGTGATGGTCTTGGCCTGCTAAGACGGTACGCACGTAATTTCCTGCCAACCCTTGGTCTGCGGTCAGGGTGACAAAGGGGGCATAGCGTAAACGCATGACCCCGCCGTTAGTGCCAATCCAAATACTGCCTTCGCTGTCTTCAAACCAAGATAAAATGCGATTGTTCGGCAGCCCTCGATGATTGTCGAGAAAGTCGAGTTCGCCATCGCTCAGGTGGGCAACACCACGGCTCAGCGTGCCAAACCAATAAGCCCCCTGACTGTCTTGTTCTACCAGAGTGACGGCTTGGTTAAGCAAGGCGCCATCGAGAGGTGTCCACCGCTGTTGTTGATAGCGCCAAGCGCCATGCTCAGAGCCGACGAGAAGAGCACCATCGTTAGCCGTGGCGACGTAGAATACTTTTTCGAACAGGTTATGATGAGAGATGGGCGTGGCACCCTGCTGCGCCGACAAGAGATAAACCCCTTTCTCTGTGGCGGCATAGATGTGCTTGTTTGGCGCTAACGCGAGACGATAACTACTGATTGTCTCGATAAAGTGTGTGGGTTGGGGAGTAGGCATTTGTAACTGTTCAGCCGAGTAATAGACAACCCCCATGCCTTCGATAGCGAGCCAGAGGCCGCCGTCAGCGTCACGCAGAATATCGTTCACTAAACTGGGTGCAGTCGGTAAAGCGTGCCATGAAAATCCTTGTCGCATCACCACACTGCCGCGTGCGCCACCCGCGTAGAGTTCATTTTTGGGACCAACCGCGAGTGCGCGGGTGCCGGAATCTTGCATTCGGGTTTTGGGGCCGCGATCGAAAAGAACAAACTCCAGCCCGTTGTAACGGGCAATACCTTCCCACGTTGCGAACCACAGGTAGCCATCTGTGGTTTGTTCAATCGCGTTAATGCTATTGTGAGGCAGGCCACTTGCAGAGGTCCACGTTTCGATAAAATAATCGGATAGCTGGTTATCATCGGCGTGACTTTGGGTCATCAAGCTGAGAGAAACAAATAGCCAACTACACACGAAAAGTGTGAATGTGTGGCATGGTCTAATCCTTGATAAAGCCTGCTTAATCCGTTGGCACATCTTTTGTTCTTGTTTGCAATTCCAAGTAGACTGGCGATTCTATCTTAACCTGTGTCTAGTTCTGGCACCTTGAGGTCAGGTTTTAATAGGCAAGTTGAGAAAGATCACATAAGAAACGCAAACCTTGGCTGGGCGTATTAATTCAATGATGCAGTTTATGGCGATCCGCCAGCAACTCTTAGAGCAAATCAACAGTGGTCAACTCGACCCCGGGCAAAAGCTGCCGTCAGAGCGGCAGTTAGCGGAAGCCTTCCACACGACGCGCGTCACTTTGCGTGAAGCACTCGCGGTTTTAGAAGCAGAAGGGCGTATCTACCGGCTTGATCGGCGAGGTTGGTTTATTGCGCCGAATCCTTGGCGGTATAACCCCAGTGACTTGATAGACTGGACGACTGATTTCGCCGCACAAGGCGGACAGTTTGCTATTCAAAAAGAAACGACGACGCTAGCCAGTGCAGAAATGAGCCAACAGATGCACTTGCCACCCTTTAGTGCGATCTATCAAGCAGAAGGCGTTGTCTCTTCAGTGGGCGTACCTGTGGGGTATGTTCGCACTTACTTACAACCTGACTATTACCCACAATATCAGCAGCAGACGATGAGCGAGAAATTGTCTGCCAATGTAACCATTCATCAATGTCACTGGATCAGCCGTTGGGAAGCCTTAGAAGGGGCGCTGATGGCGGCACTCAATGTAGCGGTTGGTACACCCGCATTGAAATTGGAGCGGCATTGGTTGATTGAGCGCGCGGGTCAATTACAGGCCATTCGTGTCGACGAAGAATGGTGGCGCCAACATGCAATTGCGCTGAGCAGCCATTCACGGTGAGATCGCTACATACGCCTTTAAAAACAATTGCTTAAGCCCCTCGGCTGAATATTCACGATGCACCAATGGGTGGGTTGTGGTGAGCGCGTTTGGGTTAGCGTTAAAGTGTATGGTGCGCATGTTGGCGTTAATACCCGCTTGAATGCCGCGATTGGTATCATCAATAAAAATGCACTGTTGAGACGGGCATGCCATATTCATGGCAGCATAATGAAGCAAGTCCGGCGCAGGTTTCCAGCTGTTGGTATCAAAGGCGCTAAAGAGTCGGTTTTCAAAATAAGGCATTAAGCCGGTGAGGGTTAATGCATGCGCCATCTTTTCGGTCGGCCCATTGGAGGCAACACACATCTCGATGCCTTGGGAGGCCAGCGTTTTTAGCACTTCTTCAATGCCTGCAGTGGGCTGTAAAGATTGTTCAAACAGCTGGTGGCATAAGGTACGGTACCTGGGTTCTAATTGGTCGATAGGGAGTTGCACGGCATAGCGCTCACAGGTTTGACGCAACACGTCGGTGAGTTTGCCACCCTCAAAATGATCCAATGATTCTTGCAAGTCAATTGCCACGCCGAAAGACGCAAATGTAGCGACTAAGGCTTGGTGAGACAGTTGCTCTGAATCAACCAAGGTGCCATCGCAGTCAAAAATAACGCAGGCAATTGGTTCATCTAAACTAAAGTGCTCCATAGTGGCTCCCTTGTGTGCCTCGCTTTATCGTTAGCGCTGAGTTGAAAATCAACAAGTCAGCGACCTTTGAAATGCCAACTGTGTCTTGCAATCTGTATTAATTCGTTATCAAAATTGGTCAGGGATCGACTTTTAATCGACAAGGAACCACAAGGACATGGACTATCAACACCAATGGATAAACGGGAATGTGATTACACTCCCAGTCGGACAGGTTTATTGTGTCGGGCGAAATTACGCGGCGCATGCGGCGGAACTCAATAATCCGCTTCCAGAACAACCGGTGATTTTTATCAAGCCGCCAAACACGATCCAACCGCTCGGTCACGCTCTGACGTTGGCAGAGAAGTTTGCGCCGGTGCATTTTGAAACCGAGCTGGCAGTTCTGATCACCCAGCCTTTGTATGAGGCAACACCGTCGGAGGTACAATCAGGTCTGGGGGCGATGGCGTTGGGACTGGATTTAACACGACGTGACCAACAAAGTTACCTAAAAGCAAAGGGGTTGCCTTGGGAGAGGGCAAAGGCATTTGCGGGCAGCGCGCTGATAACCCCCTTTGTGGCAACCCCAAAGAACTGGGACGATGTTTTCTTTTCACTGGCGATTAATGGCGAAATCCGACAGCAAGGCCATACGGCACACATGCTGACATCAGTGGTGCCACTTATTGCACATATGAGTGATACCTTCCCACTACGTCCTGGTGATGTGGTGTTTACTGGCACCCCTGAAGGGGTTGGTCCCCTTGCTAATGGGGACGAGTTAACCTTGCGTTTAGGGGAGTGCGATTTGGGTGAAACGCGCGTCGTTTATGCGTCTTCGTCAGTGGATAACCACGGAAACAACGCGGCTCGCTGAGAGGCAGTGAGTGCAGAGACACAGGCGATATTGCGCGCCGGAATCGCCTCTGGATCCTGACCGTAATGTGCAAGTGCTCGCGACATACTGTCTTCACGGATCAAGTGAAAGCACGGATAAGGCGCACGATTGGTGAGGTTCTCTGCATCATCAGGTTCACAACCATCAAAGCAATATTGCGGATGAAAGCTGGCGAGCTGGAAAGTCCCTCGCCAACCAAAATGGTCGATAAGATTCTCGGCCATCGACAGCACATCAAGATAATGTTCAAAATCATGGAGTGCGTTCGGGACGACGAGAACGGTCGTGTCTGTGATCGCCGGATCCGTCTGCGCCAAGTCGGTGAGTGCTTGGTATACGGCTTCAAGAATATCTGCATCGTCACATGCGGTGCAGATATCTATTTTGATTTGTTGATTTCGGCGCGGTTTGGCAGCAAAGGGACACAGGTTTAACCCGATAACCACTTCATCTAACCACGCCGCGATACGAGATTCTACCGTTTTCATCGCGAGCATCTTTAGTCTATTGGCCCGCTATGGTAGCCGCTTATTCAGTGAATTGTTAGCTTTTTTGAGGCGATAACTGATACGCCTTGGTTCCCCATAATGGGACGGTCGACAAGCTATGCTTAAAGCTGCCAGAGGTTTCTTTGGTGGAATAGGACAGGTACATCAAAGTTTGGTTTGTGGCATCGTAAATACGACGGATCTTCATAGACTTAAAGAAGATACTTTTTGATTTACGGAACACCACTTCACCGGAGTCGCTTTTATCAATTTGCGCGATCATCTCGGGCGTAATCTCACCGGTTTGTCGACAAGAGATCGCACTGTCGCTGGGATCGGCAAAGCTGAGGTCGGCTTCTACCGACGCGACATGGCAGGTGACGCCGGTGACGATAGGATCAACCAAGTGATTGAGTTTGATATCTTTCATGGTGAACATGCCTAAACTCACATCGCCCACCTCGCTGTTATCACAGCCGGATAACATCACACTAAATGCCACGAGGCAAAGTACTTTTTTCATAACTGTTTTGTGTTTTGCCTGAATAAATGTTGGCAAACAGTCTAACACAGTCTGGTTTCTGTGTGTTTTTACGCCAAATGAATAAGGTGGGAAATGATGACTTACTCTCGAAATTGCGCGTCACCATCTTTACTGGATAGCGATTTGGGTTCAAAGGTGAGGAGCACATCAGCCGCGTTACAGTAGCTACCGGTTTCCGCAAAGGCCTCTCGTGCCGCCGCAATTTTTCGCTCAGCAATACGGCGCACTTTTTTGTCGTTGTCCTGATCGCTAAATGTCATCTGCTGATTGAACATCTCGCGACTAAAAGTGGTTTTACAAATAGACTCGTTTTTTTCGGTCACTACTTGGCCCGTGTTAGCTGGGGTATCGGACTCGGGTTGGGCATACACACAAAATGATAACAACGCCAACAAGGCGAAAAACGACTTAGCCATATATGAGTTCCTCAATCTATTCACACTAATAATAGCATTAAGCCGGGATGTCGACTATCGCCGACATGGTCGTCTAGCTAGCTCATCAGTTTGGTGTTTAAGCAAACATAAAAAAAGCGACCCGTTGGCCGCTTACATTTTGTGTCGCTTATTCCGCTTAGGTTTATTGCGGTTACAGCGAAAGGTCGTTCTCAGATACATGGTGAGATAATTGCGTCTCGCCGATCGTTTGGGCGCGACGTGCTTCAAACCAATAGCCGAGTGCCGCGAGCCAAATCATGGCATACGCCATCAGCTCAGTGCTTTCTTCCGCAATGCTTTTCACATCACGCACGTAGTTGGCGCCCATCGCTTGCTCCCAAAGCACGCCCATGCCAAACAAACGCGAGTAAACGAGTAACAGCGCTAAGGCGACCATCAGTACGGGAGCGAATTTAGATGTGACGATCCTTGCCAGACTCTCAGCTGTTTCACGCCAGTTTTTGGCTGCTGGCCAGAGAGCGAGTGCCGTGACGGTGAGCGCCGGGATTTTCCAAAAACCGTGGAAAACCATGTCTAATGTTGCATCAAGCTCACGGATCATCAGGACTAAGAAAAAGGCGCTCATTAGCGACGCTGCCGAGCTGTATGCGCAATGTACATGGGCGATTCGTCGAAAAGTAAATACGGACGCGGCGAGTAATATAAGCTGGGAAAGCTCAATCAGTGACGCCTCAGAGGCAACGTTATGGGCGGCGACGCTGTAATGAATAATGCCAGCGATAGCCGCAAAATAAAGCGCAATGGCTAGGAATTGCCCGGCACCATAAAACACGGTCCGAACGGGGGATGAAACCTGTGCCAATTTCATATCAACCTCAGATGCTCGAATACAAATAGTCCGTCCGATGGGGAACGCTAGCGGCACAACTGTGACGTTAGTCTCATTAATTTGTCCGTCGCAACGGATATTACGGCGGGATTCATAAAATCGCAATAATTATGTGATCAACGTCACTTTTTGTTCAGGGTGTAGACAGGTGATGAGCGTTATTTACAGTGTAAATAGTGTTATGTTGCCAAGGCTCACTCGCGAGAAAAGAGTAAGGAGGACATTAAATAATTGTTTTATATCAGCATTATCAGGAATAACGATCGCTTTGTTTCTAGTGTTTTTATACACTGGCGTTAAATTCGTTGGACAAGGATAAAGCTGATGAAAACGCTTAAAGCGAGTTGCCTGTGCGGAAAAATACACCTCTCTTTCCCGGATGAGTTTCTTTATATGGGGAATTGCCATTGCTCTGAGTGCCGCAAATTTACTGGCGCTGATTATTCATCCGTGGGTGGCATTGAAAAGAGTAAAGTGGCTATTGTGTCGGGCGCGTCAGATATCCGCTATTACCCCAAAAGTGACGAAACCGAACTTGCCTTTTGCGCGCACTGCGGAGCCAGTTTGTTTTCACACAAAGTGAAGAAAGGGCTTTTCAATATTCGGCTTGGCATCCTCGATACGGCACCGCGCCATGCTCCGGACTTTCACATTCATATCGCGTCCAAAGCGCCGTGGCACTCGCCCAATGAAGCGTTGAAACAATTCGAACATGGCCCTGACTGATGGGAGAGACTATGCAACTGTTAGTGCGTCCACTGACGAGCCACGACCGAGAGGCGTTGCTCGCGTTTGAACAGGTTAATCGAACCTATTTTGAAACCTTCGTTGATAGTCGCGGTGACGCTTTTTATAGTCTTGACGGAGTTGCTGAGCATATTGAGTCACTGCTTATGCTTCACGCGCAAAACGAACATATCCCCATGCTGATTACTGATGCGAGCCAAGCCATTATTGGTCGCGTTAATATCAGCCAAATTGATGCGGTATCAGGGACAGGATCGTTAGGCTATCGCATTGCTGAGGAGCAAACTGGGAAAGGTGTGGCCTCTCGTGCGGTCAAATATGCGTTAGATGTTGCACGTGAGTATGGGCTAAATACACTGCATGCGCTGGCTGCGACCACCAATATTGCTTCTCAAACCGTACTAACACGCAATGGCTTTGTTGAGTGTGGCACGGTATCGAATATCGCCCGTGTCGCTGGGCACAATATCGATGGTGTCTGTTACCAAAAGGCGCTGGATTGATTTTAACCGTACTTACTCGTCCTCAATGCGGCAGATTGAATCTGCTCGAGCTGGGGATGCGGGCCGAGGATTTGCTGTGGTAGCGGATGAGGTACGTGCGCTGGCACAAAAAACCACCGCATCGGCGTCAGAAATCAGTGGCCTCATTGATGAAACCCGTACACTCGTCGAGCGGTTGTCGCAATTTAGTGCCAACAAAGCGAGTTGATGACTAGCATCAATACCGTCTTCAATGCCATCATTAGGGATAAACAATGACAGTAAACAGCGGCACACCCATGGCCGCTTTTTCAAAAAGGAAACATGATGGCTGATTTGAACACACTAAGCTTGTATCACAAAGAACACTGCCCATTTTGTCATAAAGTTCGTGCGGTGATGGCGGAGTTAAATCTCGATATCCCGCTGGTGGATATGAATGCGAATGCACAAGAGTGGCAGCGCCTGCAAACCGAAGGCGGCAAAGGCATGGTACCTTGTCTGCGTATCGACCAAGGCGGTGAGACGCACTGGATGTATGAGTCAGACGATATCATTGAGTACTTGCGCGACAACTTCGCGTAAGTTGCTGGCTTGATACTGAAAGGGACGTCGCTTGGGTGATGTCCCCTTCATTCGTTGTGCAATCACTCGACGCCAATGCCTCCACCTTCTTCAACCCCCTGTGTGATTTGTCAGCACCAACGCCCGCTGACGTTCCATCACCTGATCCCGAAAACCTGCCATAACAATAAGTGGTTTACCAAACGCTTTTCCCGCACCTACATGCGCGAGCATGGTATCTGGGTATGCCGACGTTGCCACGCCTTTATCCATCGTCAATTCAGTGAAAAGCAGTTAGGCCGCTCCTACCACACGCTTGATCTGTTGCTCGCAGAACCTGTCATCCAAGATTATGTGACTTGGGCTCGAAAACAGCGATCTTGATGATTTCCTGACAATCTCCTCTAGTCGTTTGTCGACAATATAGTGTTTCTCGACAATACAATCTGGCTTCAAAAATGCCGATTTAGATATGACAACCATGTTGACTCATCGTTAATCTGACCGTAAAGCAACTTCTTGCCTCGCCGAGCAAAAACTTGCTTGTGGCGTGCAAAAAATTGGTCAGTGAGAGAGTAAAGTGCTGAATTATATGACTAAAAAAGCTGGCATGCATTTCGCTATATGGGATGGCGAACAGAGGCACCGACTGGACAGCCTCTTCCATTAATTAGAAAGGAGCGATTATGCCA